>JAUXFR010000022.1 GCA_030622805.1 Anaerolineae bacterium
CCCGCGTGTTGTGATAAGTAAGAAGATGGCATCTGGTTCCAGAAGATCACGGAGTTTGTGTGCAATTGATGATAATTCTTCGTCCATATCTCCAGCGTCGCCACAGGCAACAATGATTGTGAAACTGTGAACATGATAATGCTTCGCCTGCTCACGCACCCTATCATAGAGTGTCTGTTGTAATAGCGACAACGGATGATTCAGAAAATTGACTGCGATTCCCAGATCCGCACCCTGGTCAAGCAAATAAGAAGCAGCTTGCATGTCGCGAGAGGTGGTCCTTGTATAGGTTAATGAACCGGTATCCTCATAGATACCCAGCAGAAATAAGGTTGCCTGGGCTGTGGTCAGGATAACGTCTCTCTCATGTAAAATCTCTACGATCAGCGTTATGGTTGCGCCTACTTCTGCTCTGGTTACAGACCAGTCATCCGGAATCCCGTCTCGTAATGGGTGATGATCGATGACCTGCACCCTGGTTTCCGGTCCCATACCCTTTACGCTTACGGATGATTGTGAATCAACCAGAGTTACAGATTCAATGGACTGGTTTGGTAAGTCACGCGGATCTACGAAAGGCAGGTCGACGCCATAGAGAGTCAAGAAAGCCCTGACATTGCGATTCATTCGCCGTGGAAGGACGGGAACCGCTTTTTTATCGATCAGGTGTGCGCCCAACAATGAAGCCAGCGCGTCAAAATCTGCCTGTTCGTGAGTTAGTATGATATGCATGGCGTTATCTGTTTGCTCAAAATAGTTATGATTAATATTTTACTCTACAAAGGTCATTTGTCATTGTAATTCCGAAAGAACAGATTATTAGTGTGTGAAAGTGGGGATTTATAATTCCAGGATTGGATTTTTATGTGATAATAATCCCCTATGGAAAAAGAATTGGAGCTTTTGTGGGATGGATTGCTTTCACGACAACCCGATCGAGTATGTGAAATTTTTCGTGTCTTCGATAAAGAGGTGCAAACATCAGTGCTGTCCCATCTGAAACGAATGGCGATCGAAGATGGCTGGCATCCAGAACAACGAAAATCGGCGCGAGCAGCATTATCAGCTCTAGAGGCATGTTCGCAGGATTACCCGGTTGATCAGAAGTCGAATTGACCAAACAATATCAGCTAAAAAAATCAAACCTGATGGATATATCTGAACTAACCAATAAAATGCATCATTTTGTACGCTCGCAGGGATGGTATGAAGATGATAGCTGTCGTCCCCAAAGTTTACGCAACCTGGCGATATCGTTGAACCTCGAAGCCAGTGAGGTTCTGGAGCACTTCCAATGGAATTCAAATTTGGACGATCGAGAAGCGTTAGCCGAAGAACTGGCAGATGTAGGTCTATATCTGCTCCAAATCGCGAGCATCGCCAATATCGATCTCGAAGAGGCGATATTATCCAAACTTGAACAGAATTATGGGCGGAATTGGGAAGATGGTTCAAAATAAAAATACAGTAGAATGGGTGCACAGGTGATGATAATAAAACGTGTCTCAGTTTTTGGTGGATCAAGCCCAAAGTCAGGAGATACAGACTACGAGAACGCCTGTAAGTTGGGAAAATACCTGGGTGACGCAGGTTATATCGTGCTAACAGGGGGGTACATCGGAACAATGGAAGCAGTCTCACGCGGTGTGGTCGAAAATGGTGGACATACCATTGGCGTAACCTGCGACGAAATTGAACGCTGGCGTCCGGTTGGGCCAAATTCCTGGGTTCAAGAAGAACATCGTTGTGAAAAGCTGCAGGAGCGTTTGACAGTTTTGATTAATGATTGTGATGCGGCGATCGCCTTACCGGGAGGGATCGGAACTTTATCGGAAATTTTATTGATGTGGTCTCTGATGTCGATCAAGTCAATCCCCCTCAAGCCGCTCCTGCTGGTTGGTCAGGGTTGGTATGATACAATGCAGACTTTCATTCGTACTCAGAATCGATATATCCCTGATGAAATGAACAACTACGTAACCTATACTGCTGATGTTGACACAGCGATTGATTATATAAAGAACACGGATATTTAAGAGGATCTTGCATGAGCACTGATAAACTACCTTCTCGATCGGAACACTTCTCTGAATGGTACAACCAGGTGGTCTTAAAAGCTGAGCTGGCAGACTATGCCCCTGTAAGGGGGTGTATGGTTGTGCGACCTTATGGATGGGCTCTGTGGGAAAATATTCAAAAGGGGCTCGATCGTCGTTTTAAAGAAACAGGACATGAAAATGCGGCTTTTCCGCTTTTTATTCCAATGCATTTTTTAGAAAAAGAAAAAGAGCATGTAGAAGGATTCTCACCTGAATTGGCTGTTGTTACAGTTGGAGGTGGGGAAGTACTCGAAGAACCGCTGGTTGTTCGTCCAACATCTGAGACGATTATTGGGTATATGTATGCAAAATGGATAAAATCTTATCGAGATCTGCCCATCCTGATCAATCAATGGGGCAACGTGGTCCGCTGGGAAATGCGCACGAAATTATTCTTACGCACGTTAGAATTTTACTGGCAGGAGGGACATACAGCACACGCGACATCCGCCGAAGCAAAGCAGGAAACGCTGCAGATGCTGGATGTGTATTCGGATTTTG
Organism: Anaerolineae bacterium; assembly: GCA_030622805.1. GTDB lineage: Bacteria > Chloroflexota > Anaerolineae > Anaerolineales > UBA4823 > JAUXFR01. The sequence goes on from JAUXFR010000022.1 coordinate 2,601, forward strand.
CTATAAATGATGCAGCAGTCCCTGTAATACCTGGTTTGAAGAGTGAGCGGGAGAAGTTTGCCGGTGCGGTTCGTTCTTATACAATAGAGGGCATGATGGGCGACACGCGAGCCCTGCAGTCAGGCACGTCTCATTTCCTGGGACAGAACTTCGCTAAAGCTTTTGATATCCAATTTCTCGATTCAAACAATGAACTGCAGTACGCCTGGACGACTTCCTGGGGATTAAGCACACGATTCATTGGTGCGATCCTCATGACCCATGGTGATGATCAGGGATTGATCCTGCCGCCGAAGCTGGCTCCAATCCAGGTTGTACTTGTTCCTATTTTTAAGTCGGAAGATGAAAAAACTAAAGTCATGTCTGTTGTAGAGGGTGTAAAAGATGAATTGAAAGATTTTCGCCTGCATGTGGACGATCGGACGGAAGTAACTCCCGGATTTAAATTTAATGATTGGGAGATGCGGGGTGTACCACTGAGGATTGAAATTGGTCCACGGGATGTCGAGAAAAACTCGGTCGCTTTTGCGCGGCGGGACAAACCGGGTAGGGAAGGAAAAACATTTGTTTCACAGGACCAATTGACCGCACAAGTCGCAGAGATGCTTGAGCGGATCCAGGCTTCGCTTTATGATCGCGCGCTTGCGTTCCGTGAATCCAACACACACAATCCGAAGGATTATGATGAACTGCGTGAAGTGGTTAAATCCGGCTGGGCGTATTCCTGGTGGTGTGGTGATGAGGCATGTGAACAACAGGTAAAGGATGATACAAAAGCAACTACACGCTGTATGCCATTGGACCAACCTCAGGGTGAGGGCACCTGTATTGTATGTAATCGCCCGGCCATGAAAAAGATATACTTTGCCAGGGCGTATTAAGTTTCATGCCAGCCATATACCCTGCCCGGTTGAAAAAACAGATAGCTGACCTGGTAGATTATTTCGATCAACCGACCGTCTTTGTTAGAGAACTGCATCACCTGTTGAATCAATACGCAGATCGAGTGCACAGGTATGGTCAGTCTGGTGAACCTGTGCCTTTGCTCAATGCCTATAAGGTGCGTTCACCGATTTTACGACATATTTCGCAGGAGCTGGGTCAGAGAGCGGTAAAATACCCTGAAGACGCGTTATCCCTAAGTGATGCACTGTGGGAAGAAGCCTATTTGGAGTTCAAGCAGCTGGCGGTTTCCCTACTTGGTAAGATACCTCTAAATCCACCCGATCATATTTTGGAAAGGATTCGTCGTTGGGTTCAGGATGAGTCCGATACTCAAATCATCGATTATGTTTTCGTTTATGGGCTGTCAAGTGTATGGGCACAGGATAAGGAATTCGTTATGGATATGATCGAAGGATGGTTAATTGATACTGATGTTTATGCAAAGCGATTGGGTATCAGGGCATTAATACCCATAGTGGAAGATTATTCATATGAGAATATCCCTAACGTTTATCGGCTAATTCATCGGCTTACTTTAACTGCGCCTTCAGATTTAAACACTGATTTGATTGAATTGATCACTGCCTTAGCGAAACGATCCCCCCAAGAAACAGCTTATTTCCTAAGTCAAAATTTATCTCATCCACAAAGTCAGCACACCGCGCGGTTGATAAGAAAATGTAAAAGCGAATTTCCAGAAGATATGCAGGATTACTTACTTGCTGCGGTAAGGGGAATACATTAATAAAAGGATATTTTCCATTCGAGAATTTCCAGCTTGCCGATGATTCAGCCCTCTGGTATAATTTGCCCACTCGACTAGTCCGGTTGGCAGTTCAGCAAATTTGCTCTGCTGCTGACCTGGAGACCTGCGAAAATTATTATCAGGAGTGTGCAGATGTCATGGCTTTAGATAAAAATACGAAAAATGAGTTAATCAAAGAGTTTTCTCGACACGAGAACGACACTGGATCACCAGAAGTACAGGTGGCATTGTTGACAACCCGAATTTCACAACTAACTGACCATTTACGCGAAAATACGCATGACGAATCCTCGCGAATGGGATTGCTGAAAATGGTTGGAAGAAGACGGCGGTTATTAAACTATATCCTACGTTATGATTACGAGCGTTACGTCGCTTTATCCGATCGTTTGGGAATTCGACGCAATTAAATAGTTTAAGTAGATGGTGAGCAGGTCTCCATCTACTTTATTTTCGATTTGGTGTAAAGATTTCGCCATTATCGTTTCAGCATGTTGAAACAATAGACCTCATTGTGTATTTCAGATTGATCTTAGGGAGAAATCCCTGGGGGTGAGCATAAATGCTCCCGGTGTTAGAGCTGCGATAACCCCAGAATGAATTTGGATGCGCAAATCTATACTATAGCTCGCAGGTTGGGAATTGAAAGGCGTTGATATACGGATAGTTTTTCGTTGTCAGCGGCTTTCAGTCCCTAACCGGGTGGGTAAAAATTAGGAGACTACGATGCAACAAGAACCAAAAAGATATTTTGTCACAATTGGTGACCGTCAGCTAACCTTTGAAACAGGGAAGCTGGCAGGACAGGCTGGTGGAGCTGTAACCCTGCAATTGGGTGATACCATGATTTTAGCTACGGCTACCATGAGCAACGAAGCGCGCCAGGGTATTGATTTCTTCCCTCTAACGGTTGATTATGAGGAGAGAATGTATGCGGGTGGACGAATCCCAGGTTCTTTCTTCCGTCGTGAAGGAAGACCTGGGGAAGAAGCGATTCTCACTGCACGATTAACGGATCGCCCCTTACGACCACTCTTTCCAAAGGATTTGCGTAACGATGTTCAAATTATCGTTTATTCGCTGTCTACCGAAGGCGAAAACCCGATTGATATCCTGGTTGTCAATGCAGCATCTGCAGCATTGATGATATCAGACATCCCCTGGGGAGGTCCGGTTGGGGCAATCCGAGTCGGGCGAATTGATGGTGAGTTTGTTATCAATCCCACATTTTCTGAGCTAGAGCAATCTGACTTAGATCTTCGTCTGGCAGGGACGCAAGAAGCGATATTAATGGTCGAATGTGGTGCTAAAGAGGTGACTGAAGATGTCATGGTCACTGCATTAGAGTTCGGTCATAAAGCCATACAACCTCTCATTGAAATGCAGCTGCAAATGGCTGCTGAGATAGGCAAGGTGAAACGCGAATATACATCATACGCACTGCAGGAAGATATCAATAATAAGGTTTACAATCGAGCAGCAGAAGAGATCAGAGCTGTCCTTTCCCAACCCTATCAAAAAGCTGTGCACGATGCTGGATTTAATGCAATTCGCAATCAGGTTATTGATGAATTCGCTGGTGAGGATGAGAATCTGATTCGTGAGGTAAGGGGAGCCTTCGACGACGCGGTCAAAAAAGTCGTACGAAACCAAATACTAACCCAAAATATAAGACCGGATGGACGCAACACGAAAGAAATCCGCAACATCTGGTGTGAAGTAGGTGTAAGTCCTATGGCACATGGATCGGGGCTTTTCACTCGCGGAGAGACTCAGGCACTGACACTGGCTACGCTTGGAACCCCACGAGAAGCGCAAGAGATCGATAGCCTTTCGCCAGCGGATTCGAAGCGTTATATCCACCATTACAATTTTCCACCGTTCTCGGTAGGAGAAACGAGACCTCTGCGTGGGACATCGCGTCGTGATATAGGGCATGGTGTATTGGCTGAGAACGCCTTGCGACCGATGATCCCCCCCGAATCGGAATTTCCGTACACGCTGAGGTTGGTCTCGGAGGTGCTCTCATCGAATGGATCAACATCGATGGCTTCGGTGTGTGGCTCAACCCTTGCACTCATGGATACCGGTGTTCCGATAAAAATGCCTGTGGCAGGGATAGCTATGGGATTGATTAAACAAGATGATCAGTACGTCGTTTTGACGGATATCCTGGGTATTGAAGATCACCTCGGGGATATGGATTTCAAAGTAGCTGGGACTTCAACGGGAATCACGGCATTACAAATGGATATCAAGTTAATTGGCATCACGTCTGAGATCATGTCCGAGGCGTTAGAACAGGCACGCGTCGCTCGCCTGCAAATCCTGGAAAAGATGTTAGAAGTCATATCAGAACCGCGCCCAGACTTGAAACCGCACGCTCCAAGAATCGAAGTACTACATATTCCAGTAGATAAGATTGGTGCTGTAATCGGCCCGGGTGGTAAGACGATCCGCAGCATTCAGGAAGATACGGGAGCAAAAATAGATATCGGAGATGAAGGGGTTGTATATATCGCCACTAATGATGGAGAGAGCGCTCGTATGGCACGAGAACGAGTAGAGGCGCTTACTGAATCCGCGGAAGTCGGGCGAATATACACCGGAAAAGTTGTGCGGGTTGTTGATTTTGGCGCTTTTGTCGAAATTCTTCCAAATACGGATGGGCTGGTGCATATTTCACAGTTAGACACTCAGCGTGTTGAAAAGGTTGAAGATGTTGTTCGGATGGGTGATGAGATCACTGTGATGGTCACGAACATCGATCCCGAAGGAAAAATCCGGCTCTCCCGGCAGGCAGTATTAGAAGGCTGGACGGCTGAAGAAGCAGCCCAACGAGATAAAGGGCGAGGGTCACGGTCCGGAAGCGGACGCCGAGGGAGAAGTAATGACCGTCGCAGAACGGGAGGAGGACGGGAAAAACCATTCTTTTCGAGACAACATAATCCAGTTTTGCAACCTTTTGGTCGCTTCTGCATCTGATTGTATAGAGCGAATCGAACGAATATTGTTTTGAGTATTTACGATATACAGATTGGATGTACAATCATTGATTATATTAGAAATAGTGAAGCAGGATCGCGTTGATGAGACAAGCACTAATTTATATTTAATGCAGTTGAAATCAACGCGATTTTTATGGATTGAGGTGAATAAATGGAATTAAACTTAACTGATCTATCAACCAGTAGTAATCATGCAGAAGAACGTCAAGTAAAAGTTCTGATTCTGGGATCAGGTCCAGCAGGATTAAGCGCAGCGCTGTACACTGCGAGGGCTGACCTTGATCCGGTTGTGCTCACAGGGATGGAGTTGGGTGGTCAGGTTTCACTGACCCATCTAGTTGAAAACTATCCTGGATTTCCTGATGGAGTCGGCGGACCTGAGATGGTGGAGTTGTTCCAGAAACAAGCTGAACGATTTGGCGCTACGTTAGTGTTTGATTCCGCGGTTGAAGTGGACTTATCCAAACGACCTTTCCGCGTTAAAGGGTACAACTCCAATTATCTGGCTGGCAGCCTAATCATTACAACCGGGGCTACTCCCAGGCATCTGGATGTCCCTGGTGAGACGGAACTAACCGGACGCGGTGTTTCTTACTGTGCAACATGCGACGGCTGGTTTTTTAAGGATAAGGATGTAGTAGTAGTAGGTGGTGGAGATAGCGCTTTGGAAGAGGGTCTGTTTCTAACACGTTATGCGAGTTCTATAACCGTAATTCATCGAAGAGATGAATTGCGTGCGGGTCAGATTCTGCAGGATCGTGCTTTCGCTAACTCCAAAGTTCATTTCATTTGGGATTCCTTTGTGACCGAGATCATCGGATCTGAAGCTGTAGATTCTGTCCGTTTGAAGAATCTCAAGACAGGCGAAGAGACTGTGCATAATACGGATGGCGTGTTTATCTTTGTCGGTCACACTCCGAACACGCAATTGTTTGCCGATCAGCTAGAGATGGATGAACGCGGTTATCTGATAATTGACAAATATATGCGTGCGAGTGTGACCGGCGTGTACGCAGCGGGTGAAGTTGCTGACCCTCATTTTCGCCAGGTTATCACATCCGCCGGCATGGGAGCTGCAGCAGCCATTGATGCTGGTCGTTTTCTCGATTCTATATCAAGTGAGTAATTCAAATCCCCCTGGTTTTACCGGGGGGATCAACTAAATATCAGGAGTTTGTTATGAAGAATAAAGTTTCGATCGTCGGTGCGGGGATGACTGGTTCTACAACCGCTCACTGGCTGGCAGAACTCGAAATTGCTGACCTTGTTCTGGTGGATATCGTAGAAGGAATGCCACAGGGGAAAGCACTGGACCTGCAAGCAGCTATGCCGATCATCGGTAAGGATGTCCGGATTGTTGGCAGCAACGATTATGGTGCGACTGCCGGCTCGGATATCATTGTGATTACTGCAGGTTTACCGCGAAAGCCAGGAATGAGCAGGGATGATTTATTGGTCGCCAATGCCGAGATTGTGCGTACTGCAACCGAACAGACGATCAAGCATTCACCTGATGTAATTTACATCGTCCTGACCAATCCACTGGATGTGATGGCTTATTTGACAATGAAAGTCGCCAGGATTGAACCTCATCGGGTGATTGGACAGGCGGGTATCCTAGATTCAGCCAGGATGAGGGCTTTTGTGGCGATGGAACTGGATGTGAGTGTTGAGAATATCCACTGCTACGTCCTTGGGGGTCATGGGGATGATATGGTGCCTCTCACCCATGCATCCAATGTAGCTGGGATCCCTCTGGATGAAATTATGCCACCTGATCGCCTTGACGCTATTGTAGAGCGCACACGCAAAGGTGGTGGTGAGATCGTCAGTCTATTAAAAAAGGGCAGCGCGTATTATGCTCCTTCAGTAGCAGTGACTCAAATGGTAGAAGCGATCTTGAAGGATAAGCACCTAATCGTTCCTGCAGCAGCATTTATGCGAGGAGAATACGGCTTACAGGATATATTCTTTGGCGCACCCGTGCAGCTAGGGCGTGAGGGTGTTGAAAAGATCTACGAGTATAAATTAACTGAAAGTGAAAAAGCAGCCCTGGAAAAATCAGCGCGGGGTGTTGCGGAGAATGCGGCTAAATTAGATATTTAAACAATGGGAGTCTCGAATGGTTCTGAAAGAAAAAATCGCTGCTCAATTACCTGAATATCGCGCAAGAGTCCGTAAATTGATTACTGAGAGCGGTGATATTAAAATCGGTGACGTTACAATCGCTCAGGTTTACGGCGGTGCACGTGGTGTCAGGATGCTGGTATCAGATATTTCTTATGTCGATCCTGGCGAGGGTATCCGATTGCGTGGTTATACTATTCCTGAAATTATTAACGTACTGCCCAAACAAGAGGGCGATGAGATGCCGATGGTAGGCGGGCTGTATTATCTGTTAATGGTTGGAGAAGTACCGTCATTTGATGAGGCAGAAA
>JAUXFR010000063.1 GCA_030622805.1 Anaerolineae bacterium
ATTCAGGTAGACGGGGAACAATTACAGGGAAAATCTTCCCCGCCTGCCTGTTTGCGTGTAAACTATAAGTTCAGGCAATCAAAGATTACATATCAACAATCACTATGCCTATACTTCTGCAAGTGAACAAACTCTTTTCCTGGGATCATAATGACATCATCTTCCCCGGCCGTTAAAGCCCAAGGTCTGCGCAAAGTATTTGGCGACAAAGTCGCCGTCCATGACCTGACCCTGATTGTCGAACGCGGTGAGGTGTTCGGTTTCTTGGGTCCAAATGGTGCCGGAAAAACCACCTCAGTGAAGATGCTCCTGAGCTTGATTTCGCCAACAGCGGGAAGCGCACAAATCCTTAACGCACCACTGGACAACCCAGATATTCGTTCTAAAGTCGGCTTCCTGCCGGAGCACTTCCGCTTCCACGACTGGTTGACCGGGGAAGAATTCCTGTATCTCCATGCTGATCTGTATCACATGCCGCGTGACGCTGCCACCATTCGCATCGCTGAACTTCTGGAGCTGGTAGACCTTACCAAGCACAAGGATAAGAAAATCCAGGAATACTCAAAGGGCATGCTGCAGCGCATCGGTTTGGCGCAAGCCATGTTGAACCGACCCGAATTGATCTTTCTGGATGAACCGACATCAGGGCTGGATCCGGTCGGTCGCCGACTGGTGCGGGATATCATCCGCGACCTGCGCGAAGCCGGCACTACTGTGTTCCTCAACTCACACATGCTCAGCGAAGTTGAAATCACCTGCGACCGGGTGGCGTTTATCAAGCAAGGCGAGGTGATCCGCATAAGCCAGTTGCAGGCATTAATCGAAGGAGAACTGAGCGTAGAGATTCGAGCGAGAAACCTGCGCCCGGAAATTATTGATGGTCTCTCGCGTTGGAGTGCGAATATACGCGCCGATGACGAACACCTGAGTTTAACGCTCGATGGTGAGGCCGATCTGCCTGCGATTACTCGCTACCTGGTTGAGCAGGGAGTGGATCTGTACTCCATTCGCCCCAACACGATTTCATTAGAAGATCTCTTCATCCAAATCGTGGGAACTGATGGAGGATTATAGACATAAAAAATGTGCCACGCACCTTATATCAGATATTTCCAGAATACTTTGATTGCAACACTAGTACAGGCCCCAGATGCGTGGCACGTTTTATAAAATTATGAGCACATTCATCATCGCCCGCCTCACGTTCCGGGAAGCAGCCAGGAGAAAGATACTGCTGGCAGCACTGTTGCTCGGTATCCTATTCCTGATTGTCTTCGGTGTGGGCTACCACCTGATTCTGGGCGAGTTGGAAAAACAGATGAAATTCATGCCAGCCATCCAGATCAATGAGATCAGCAACTTCCTGCTGATGGCGGCTATGTATGTTGTGAACTTCCTGACCGTGATGATGACCGTGCTGACATCGGTGGATACATTGTCAGGCGAAATCAGTTCGGGCACAATCCAGACCATAATCGCCAAACCCATTCGTCGCGGGCAGGTTGTGCTCGGAAAATGGCTGGGCTTCGCAGTGATGATCACACTATACATACTTCTCATGGCAGGGGGTGTGACAGCGCTGGTTTATGTACGCTCTGGTTATCTTCCCCCTAATCCCCTCCAGACGCTTGGCTTGCTGATGCTGAACGCCTTCTTGCTGCTCAGTGTATCCATCCTGGGCGGCACCAGGCTTTCCACGCTCGCCAATGGAGTGCTGGTTTTTGGGTTGTTCGGTGTTGCCTTCATCGGTGGTTGGATCGAACAGATCGGTTCCTTTTTGCCAGACGCCGCCACCAGTCAAGCAGCGACCAATGTCGGCATCGTTACCAGCCTGATCCTGCCCAGCGAAGCACTCTGGAAGCGCGCTGCCCACGAGATGCAGTCCCCGCTGGTCAATGCGATGGGATTTTCCCCCTTTGCAGCATCTACATACCCCAGCAATGTAATGATCCTTTATGCCGTGCTGTTTACGGCAGCCTGTCTTTTACTGGCAGTGAGATTGTTCAGCCGGCGAGATTTATGACAGAAGCGCACAGACCCCCGAGGTTTATAGCCAACCCATGGATTGCACATCTTCGCAGGTCTGTTGAAGTTCCTTCGAGCTATTCCAATAAAGATCTGACGAATTCCACAGCTTCTTCAGCCAGTGCCACAGCCCCCAGTGCAGCTTCCTGTGTGTAAACATCCGCAGGGATGCCATCCGGAAGCCCATTTGGATAACGCGTTGGGACATAATACCCGTCTAATATGCTCCAACGCAGCACTTTATCAGCAAATGCTGATTGATATTTTGCAGCAGCTTCGCTTAATTTCACAACAGAATGCCCAAACACTATTTCTTCCCCCTGTGCATACAGGAAAGCTTTTAACGCTTTTTCTGTTATCTGCTGTGACAGGAAACATACCAGATACCAGCCTCCCTCTTCTGCCAGATGTTTTGCCCAGCGTAGATCCTCGCTTGCTTGAAGCAACCAGCGCTGACCCTCTTCGTACGCATCATTTCTCATACAGCACCCGCCCGTTCTCAACAGCCAACCGTATAAAACCTTTGTGCTTCATTCTCTCAAATTCTTCCGGGGTGTAGACCAGCATATCCAGATCCACGCTGAAACTCAATTGTCGATATAATTCAGCTGTCCTTTGAACAAAATCCAGATCACTTTCCATGATAACCAGCAGGTCCAGATCAGTGAACAAATCACGTCGACCTGCAACATACGACCCGAACAGAACCACTCTTTTTACTTCGGGTATACTGCTCAAGTGATCAACGATGTTTGATAGTGAAGAACTTAAATTAGCCCGATGATCTTTGCGTTTCTTTTCTAAGTAGATATCCTGCATATATCCATCCAGACACTCGAATAGACCAATAACATAAACATTTGGTGAAAATATTATACTCCTTTTGTAAACGAACAGCGTTAAGCATCGACAGCTCGTGCCCAAGACATCGTTGCTCCTTTCGTTAAGAAACTGTATAATTTAGATCATATTTAATTCTATTATTACACTAAAGTTCAGGAGAGTTATGAACATATTTAATATTAAATTGAGAGATGCAATCTTAGTAATGGTCTCCACATCCTTCGCTCTTTCTGGTTGTGCTGCGGCACCACAGAAGGCGGTCACCCCCAAAGAAGTTGAACATGTCCTGGCAGATCAACCAACCGAAGGACTTCCTCTAGCCGACTTGTTATCTGTGGAGGTTAGCGGAGACGCCGGCGCTTACATGCTCTCGGTCGAGATCAGCAGCCCGGATACGGGTTGTGAGCAATACGCCGACTGGTGGGAAGTGATCGACGAGGACGGCTACCTGATCTACCGTCGTATCTTAGCCCACAGTCACGTGGGCGAACAGCCTTTCACCCGTTCCGGTGGCCCAGTGCCCATCGAAGCCGAGACGGTCGTCTGGATCAGAGCGCACATGAACCCTGGCGGTTATGGCAGCTCAGTGCTGCAGGGATCCGTTCAGAATGGTTTCTTCCCAGCCGTTCTGAGCCCAGACTTCGCAGCCGATCTTGAAGAATCACCACCTTTGCCTGAAAGCTGCGCATTTTAAATGCAATCGCTGCCATCGAGTACCGGAGTCTACGCATTGCTGCTGGCTTTACCTGAGGCGCGCTCACTCCAGATTGGTAAAATCGGAGATACGACTTTCCCGGCAGGCAGCTACATATATCTCGGAAGTGCGCTCGGTCCCGGTGGAATCCACGCCCGTCTGGGACGGCACATCAGCGGCAGCACATCACATCCTTACTGGCACATAGATTACCTGCGTCCGTTATGCACTGTAATCGGCGCTTGTTATCTTGTTGTAGAAGATGCCGTCAGTATAAACGAGCAGCCCGCGTTGCACCAAACCATACCCATCGAGTGCCGCTGGAGTCAGACAGTATCTTCACTTCCCAGTGCTGACATCCCTCTACCCGGCTTCGGCTCCAGCGATTGTCATGCAGGATGTGCAGCCCACCTGGTGAGACTACCAAACGGGATCATGCCTGATTTCGAGTCTGTACAATCCGATTTCTCCACACAGTTGGTAAAAGCTTTCGCAAAGGCAGCCGGTGTGAGTGCGTATGACATCATGTTTTTATGAGGTAAAATGGATCTCGCGAATAGATGTGCACTGAATCCTGTGGTATAAACATGGGCTGAACGCCTGACCGTACATGTCTCACATACCACAGAGATCACTCTGGAGAAACTATTTGAAGAAATATATCCGGGATTACACGTTTTTATTCTTGATCGCTGGCAGCATCATACTACTCGACCAATGGACTAAACACCTGGTGCGCAGTAATCTAGCATACACTGAGATGTGGTCCCCCTGGCCCTGGTTGATGCCCTATCTGCGTATTGTAAACTGGCAGAACACAGGGGCAGCATTTGGCATATTGCCGCAGTTGAGCATCGTATTTACCATACTGCCGATCATCATCGCCGGAGCAATCATTTACTACTTTCCAAAAGTTCCACGAAGTGATTGGCCAATACAAGTCGCACTGGGATTGCAGTTAGGTGGTGCACTAGGTAACCTGATCGACCGGTTGACCCGAGGATATGTTACAGACTTCGTTTCGATGGGAAATTTTGCTGTCTACAATGTCGCCGACGCCAGCATCACCATCGGTACAGTTATCCTGATAACGTATATGTGGTTCAAAGAACGAAACAAGCCACCCAACGAGATAAAGCAAACCCCTGAGGAAGAAGCATCTCCAGGGGAAAGGATACCCAATCCTGGTCAGGAGGAATAACAATGTGAGCGAACGTCAGGTCGTGCTGCACTATCAGGAACAGACAGCGCAGCGCCTGGACAAGTTCTTGGTTTCCTGCCTGCCGGAATTCTCCCGATCCCGATTACAAGTATTTATTAAGAACGGTCTGGTTGCCGTGGATGACCAGGTAGTTACCAAAGCCGGTTTTATTTTGGCGGGCAGCAATGTCATCCATGTGCGCATACCTCCCGTACAACCCAGTGATCTGCAACCGGAAACAATACCCCTGGACGTAATTTATGAGGACGACAACGTGCTGGTAGTCAATAAAGCCGCCGGTATGGTTGTGCATCCTGCCGCAGGGCACAGCTCGGGGACGCTTGCCCATGCTGCTCTGGGTCATGCACCAGAAATGGAGGGCGTCGGTGGACAGCATCGCCCAGGGATCGTACACCGGCTGGATAAAAACACATCTGGCATCATCCTGCTCGCTAAAAATGACATTACCCATCGCTTTCTACAGGATCAGTTCAGCAGCAGACAGGCCAGGAAAAAATATCTGGCACTTGTAGATGGCCAACCGCCGACACTAACGGGACGCATCGAAGCGCCCATAGGACGACATCCGCAACAGCGTAAAAAAATGGCTGTCGTTTCCCCCAGGAAAGGGCGCGAGGCGATGAGCTCTTATCGCACACTGGAAACCTTCCCCAGGCACACTCTTCTGGAGGTCACTCCGTTCACCGGACGCACCCACCAGATTCGCCTTCACCTGGCTTTCATCGGTTGCCCGGTTGCCGCTGACACCGTCTACGGCAGGAAACAACCAACCGTTCCGTTGAAGCGCCACTTTCTTCACGCTGCCAGCCTGAACATTAAATTACCCGGCGAACAGGAACCGCGCACCTTCCAGGCACCCCTACCACCAGAACTACAGAATGTATTGGAAGACCTCAGGCAAATCAGATAAACTGACTCGCGTATTAAAATACATAATGCGAAAAATCACACATATACCAACACAATGGAGGGGTTATGAAAATCGTTGACCTTCGTTCCGATACTGTCTCGAATCCCACACCTGAGATGCGCCAGGCAATGGCACAGGCTCCGGTAGGTGATGATGTTTATGGTGAAGACCCTACCGTCAACCGGCTGCAGGAAATAGCCGCAGAAATGTTGGGCAAAGAATCTGCCTTATTCGTCCCATCCGGAACGATGGGCAACCTGGCAGCAATCATGGCGCACTGCAACCGGGGCGACGAAGTTATTCTGGGCAATTTCTCACATACCTTTCTTTACGAAGCAGGTGGCTATTCCATCCTTGGAAGTGTTCACCCCCATCTTATCCCGAACCAGAGCGATGGAACCCTTGACCTGGATGATATCAAAAACGCTATACGACCGGACGATGTCCACCAGCCCATCACCCGCCTGATCTGCCTGGAAAATACGCACAACCGCTGCGGAGGGGTCTCATTGAGCGCAGAATACACCAAGGCTGTCGGTGAGCTGGCCCGTAAACATAAGCTCAAGCTGCACATGGACGGGGCACGTATTTTTAACGCCGCTGTAGCCCAGGGAATCAGCGCCCAAGAACTGGCTGCGCCGGCTGATTCTGTAACTTTTTGCCTGAGTAAAGGTCTGTGTGCCCCGGTTGGATCTGTGCTGTGCGGATCACAGGAGTTCATCTCTCGCGCCCACCGCATCCGTAAACAGTTAGGAGGAGGGATGCGTCAGGCTGGTATCATCGCTGCGGCAGGTATCATTGCCCTGGAAAGTATGGTCAACCGTCTCGCTGAAGACCACGCCCGTGCAAAACGTCTGGCGACTGGGTTGGAGGGCGTACGAGGATTGGTTCTGGACCCGGGAATCCCTTATACCAACATGGTCTACCTGACAATAACCGCGAATAATGGATTGTCAGACGCCCAGTATATTGCCCAACGACTAGCGGAGCAGGGTGTGCTGGTCGGTTCAGTTGGAAAATCACGCTTTCGACTCGTCACGCATTGTTGGATCGATGATGAGGGCGTGGATCGCGCCATTGAGTCTTTCCGAAAAGTACTTGTAGTTGAATAAATTACTTTCCAGAGAGTGCATGTTATAATAATTGTCGCGTTATTAATGGTTTTCTAGTCCAATCGATCATATCTCTACCGGTGGTATGTAATGTTCCTGCATTACAGCACTCATAGAGACAAAGTGATTCGGTTTGATTGGATTTGAGGAGGTATATCCGGGGTATCTGGCAGGTATTGCAGGGCGGGGCAGCCCATCAAGGTTTATCAATGCATCGATTATCAGTTAGTTGCTTGTTGTATCAATATCCCCTATCGACCAGAAAAATGGGTTATGGTATTAAACTGCGCTGATCCTGATAGAATCATTATTCACAATCTTGAAAAACATGAGAGATTAAACTTATCCAAAAAGGACCCATTAAAATGATCGATTTTCTCACCTATGAACAAATAAAAGAAGCGGCAGACGCTGTTCGTTCGAGGATCACAAAAACACCCGATGTCGGAATCATCCTTGGCTCGGGTTTAGGAGAACTGGCGGAGGCTGTGAATGATGCCGTTTTCGTTCCCTACCAGGAGATTCCCAACTGGCCGGTATCCACAGTCGAGGGTCACCAGGGTCGGCTTGTGATCGGTGAACTGGAAGGTCAACAGGTGCTGGTAATGCAGGGAAGGACCCATTATTAC
>JAUXFR010000089.1 GCA_030622805.1 Anaerolineae bacterium
AATTCGAACGCCTGTTATCCGCTTCTGGTCCGACATACGGTCAAATTCAAAGGCTTTCTGATTCCAAAACACCAAAGCGAATAGCCTTTTTGCAGTGTATTGGTTCAAGGGACCAGGAACATGATTACTGCTCGGCTGTCTGCTGCATGTATGCGACCAAAGAAGCCATCATGGCGAAGGAGCATCATCCAGAGCTGGATATTCATGTATTTATGATGGATATGCGCGCCTTTTCGAAGGGTTACTGGGCATACTACGAAAGAGCGCGGGAAAATTATGGCATCCATTATCACCGCTGCCGGGTCAGCGCTTTGCAGGAGGACCCGCATACCCACGACCTGATCCTGTTCCATACAGACGATGGCGGCAGGCGCAATAAGGAGAGCTTCGATCTGGTTGTATTATCAGTGGGGATGGAAATTTCCGATTCGGTGCGTAATCTAGGAGAAAGGCTCGGCGTTTCTTTGGATGAATATGGGTTCTGCCACATGGTTCAGTTCGATCCTGTAGAAACCAGCAGAGAAGGTGTGTATGCTGTGGGTCCATTCAGAGAACCGAAGGATATCCCTGAGTCGGTTGTGGAGGCCAGCAGCGCGGCTGCATCTGCAGCATCTCGCTTAGCCGGCTCCCGGTTTTCGCTCACTACCAGTCAAGACTATCCACCAGAGCGAAGTGTCGGGAGTGAACCGGCACGAATTGGCGTATTCGTCTGTCACTGTGGATCGAACATTGGTGGCTATCTGGATGTGCCAGAAGTCGCAGCATACGCGCAGCGATTACACGGGGTCGTACATGCGGAGGATCTGCTCTATGCCTGTTCACAGGATGCGATAGAATTGATCACAAGGCGTGTGAGTGAACACGACTTGAATCGAGTAGTTGTCGCCAGCTGTACACCATTGACCCACCAGCCCCTGTTTCAGGACAGCATCAGGGCTGCCGGATTGAATCCATATCTTTTCGATATGGCAAACATACGCAATCAGTGCTCATGGGTGCATTCTCACGATTGGGACGTCGCAACCAAAAAAGCAAAAGACCTGGTCCGTATGGCGATAGCACGCGCGGCAGCTTTGGAACCCCAAAAAACGTTTCCAGTTCCGGTTACGAGAAGTGCGCTGGTTATCGGGGGCGGAGCTGCAGGCATGACCGCTGCCCTGAACCTGGGTGATCAGGGCTTTGATGTGCATCTGATCGAGAAACAGGCTGAACTGGGCGGCAACCTTCGACATGTGTTGACCTCAATCCCGTCTTTGAATGGTGACCAACCACCAGGTCCGCAGCAGGTTCTGCAAAAGCTGGTATCAGATGTCCAGGTCCATCCAAGAATTAAATTGTGTCTTGCCAGCCAGGTCACGGATACCAGCGGTTTTATGGGCAATTTTATCAGTGTGGTAGAAGACGACCAAGGAGAACAGCAGGAGATCGCTCATGGAGCTACCATATTGGCTACTGGTGGTCAGGAATACCACGGGCAAGAATACAGCTACGGCACAGATCGGCGCATTATGGCACAGCAGCAGTTCGAAAGAATTCTGACAGAAGAGGTTGCGCTTGTTCAGGAATTTAAGTCCGTGGTCATGATCCAGTGTGTAGGACCGGCAGAGAAATACTGCAGCAGAATCTGTTGCAGTGTGGCACTAAAAAACGCCGTTGTGCTCAAGCAGATCAATCCTGCCGCTCAGGTGGTTATTTTACATCGAGATATCCGTTCCTACGGGTTCAAAGAGCGCTTGTATAACCTCGCGCGCGAACTTGGTGTGATCTTCCTGCGGTACGATGAGAACGCAAAACCCGAAGTCGATATCCAGGAAAGTGGATTGTATATAAAGGCGACCGATTCTGTGCTTGGGGAACCAATACTTTTCGAAACGGACCTCTTGGTGCTGAGTATGCCAGTTGTGCCTGAGGATGATGCCATGCAGATAGCATCACTATTTAAAGTCCCAGTAGATGCTAACGGTTTCTTCCTGGAAGCGCATGTAAAACTTAGACCAGTAGATTTCTCGACCGATGGTGTGTTTATGGCAGGTATGGCGCATTATCCGAAGCTGTTGGACGAATCGATGATCCAGGCGAAAGCAGCCGCAGCGCGGGCTGCACGCATTCTGAGCCAGGAGACGATCCTGGCCGGGGGGCAGGTTGCAGTGGTGGACCCATCTCTATGCACAGGCTGCCTGACCTGTGTGCGTGTATGTCCGTTCAACATTCCCCAAGTGCAGGCTGATCTGGAAGGAGTCGGGCATATCCTGGGCGCAGTTTATATCGAAGCTTCCGTTTGCCAGGGTTGTGGTTCCTGTGTGGCTGAATGCCCGGCGAGAGCGATCCAATTGATGCATTATACCGACACACAGATGGTAGCCAAAGTAAGCGCTTTGATAAATGAAGATTTTGGATTTGTGTCGCTTGATTCGGTTGCTTGATGTTTTGCCATTTATATGAATTCGTGTGTGTAAATGATGGATAAAGCAGTTGATTTACAAATCATCGCCTACGCCTGTGAGCACTGCGCTTACGCTGCTGCAGACCTGGCCGGTGGGCTGCGTATGCAGTACCCACCGGAGATCAAAATCGTTCAATTACCTTGCACCGGAAAATTAGACGAGTTGATGGTGCTTCAGGCGCTCGAAGATGGCGTGGATGGCATAATGGTGGCGGGTTGACTGCCCGGTGACTGCCATTACCTGGAAGGTAATGTCAATGCCAGACGCAGGGTCGATCGCACAAGGGACCTGTTATCACAGATTGGGATTGAGCCTGAACGGGTGCGCATGTTCAACATGTCGTCCGCGATGGCTGGAGGTTTTGTTAAAGCCGCGCAGCAAATGACGGAACAAATCTCTGCTATTGGACCGAATCCACTGCGTGATCCGTGAAACGATATTACGGATTAATTATTGACCTGACATGGTTACGATTCTGTAGATAAAATATAGGAGAAGGCACAATGTTAACGAATCAGATAATAAATTATCGCAACCTGCTTGTTTTAAAGGATGGCTCACAGGTACTGTTGCGAGCGCTAACACCAGATGATCGAGACGGCTTGCTGGAATTGTTTTCGAACGCCAGCAATAGGGATGTACGCTTCCTGCGAGATAATGTCAAGGATCCGATGGTCATCGATTCATGGTGTGAGGGGATCGACTATACGCGCGTACTTCCGTTATTGGCCATTGTACAGGATCGGATTGTTGGTCTGGCTACTTTGCATTTCTTCAGCGGTCCAAAAAGGCATATTGGAGAGTTTCGTATCTTCCTGGCTAAAGAGTATCGAAGGCGTGGACTGGGCACACGAATCCTGCAAGGACTAATTGACCTTGCACGTAAGCATGGTCTGTATATTCTGGAAGCCGAAGTTGTAGCGAGCCAGATTAAGGTCATCAAAGCCTTCCAAAATCTAGGTTTTGAAATGTGCTGCACTTTTGAAGATTATTTCATGTTCCCTGATGGAGAAACAGAGGACGTGGTTCGTTTAATTCTACAGCTACAGCGAAAAAGTGATGAATTCTAGGAACTGGAGGGTAGTTATATGATCGTTGCTGAACAAAAATCGTTAGAAGAACTTAGAAGCCTGATCGGGGACGCTGAAAATGTACTCGTCGTTGGATGCGGTACGTGTGTGACGGTCTGTTTCGCTGGTGGCTCACGAGAAGCTGCCATCGTTTCTTCCTCTTTACGTATGGCTTCAAAACTGAATGGTGACAAAATGCAGGTCCGAGATGTCACCGTCCAGCGCCAATGTGAGTGGGAATATCTGGACGAGATTGAAGAACAAATATCCGAAGCCGATGTGGTTCTCTCGTTAGGCTGTGGTATAGGCGTCCAGGCAATCGCCGAACATTTTCCGAACACCTGGGTTGTGCCAGGCTTAAATACGAATTTTCTTGGGATGCCCACAGAGCAGGGAGTCTGGGATGAACGCTGTGCGGCCTGCGGCGACTGCATTCTCGGGCTGACAGGAGGTATCTGCCCGATCGCCCGCTGTTCGAAATCGCTGCTCAACGGTCCGTGTGGTGGATCCGAAGATGGGCACTGTGAGATCGATCCCGAAGTGGATTGTGCCTGGCAGTTGATTTATGATCGACTGAACAGGATGGGAAAACTGCAGGTGTTGTTGGATTTACAGCCACCCAAGAACTGGCGCACATCTCGAGATGGTGGGCCGCGCCGGATTGTTCGTGAAGACCTGCGTCTGTTGGAAGAGGAGGAATAGACCATGACAACATCAAGCAGCAACGACGGAAACCTGTCTGGTTCGAATCTTGAACAGGTTTTACGAGCCGGTCATTTTGCAGCTACGGGTGAGCTCGGTCCACCACAAAGCGCGGATGGCGAAGAGATACGTCATAAAGCCGCATTGCTGAAAGGCTTCGTCGACGCGGTTAATATCACTGACAACCAGACCGCCATCGTACGTATGTCCAGCATTGGCGCGGGCACGATTGTGGTTCAGGAGGGACTGGAGCCGGTGATACAAATGACATGCAGGGATCGCAATCGCCTGGCGATCCAGAGCGACTTGCTGGGTGCGTATGCGCTGGGTATGCGCAACTTGCTTTGCCTGACTGGTGACCACCAGATATTCGGCAATCATCCTGATTCGAAGAATGTGTTTGATATGGATTCGATCCAGTTGGTTAAGATGGTTGCAGATATGCGCGATGAAGGTATTTTTGAGTGCGGAGACGCTTTCAAAGGATTGGAACCACGCTTCTTCATCGGAGCTGCTGCAGCACCGTTTGCCGATCCAATTGATTTTCGTCCGTATCGATTGGCTAAGAAAGTCAAAGCGGGGGCAAATTTCATCCAGACCCAACTGGTTTACGACGTGCCGGCTTTTACTGCGTATATGGAGAAGGTGCGTGGTATGGGTCTTCACGAACAGACCTACATCCTGGCAGGGGTGGGTCCATTAAAGAGTCCAGGAATGGCACGCTATATGAAGAACAACGTCCCCGGGATTTTAGTACCTGATGAGATTATTGCACGGATGACCGCTGTCGGTGCGCCATGGGCAGGTAAAAAGAAGGACGAGTTAACCCGGGAAGATAAGCGCGCTCGCTCAACAGCCTGGAAGGAAGAGGGGATCAAAATATGTATCGAGTTGATCCAGCAGCTGCGTGAGATCAAGGGCGTTGCAGGTGTGCATATCATGGCAATTGAGTGGGAGCAGGCGGTAAAACCGATCGTAGAAGGCGCAGGATTATATCCAAGACCCGCTCTAGCGGAAGAAGAACTTGCAGCGTGATCCTGACTGAAAGTATCGGGCTGGTTCGTCAGATCAGCATAAATATTTATTGGTGCCCTTGCAGGAGGAATTTATGGAGAAAGATTCAGCAGCAACCATTCAAATAAAGACGATCGATTCCGGCCTGGCGGAGCGTATCCAAGAGGAATTGGGTGTAAACGTATACCTGTGCTACCAGTGTGTAAAGTGCACCAGCGGCTGTCCAGTCGCAGAGTTCTTCGATTGGCAGCCCAACCAGATTATGCGAGCCCTGCAGTTAGGTCAAGAGGACATTGCCCTTGGATCGCAAACACCCTGGTTGTGCGCTTCTTGCCAGACCTGCACCACGCGCTGTCCACAGGGTCTGGATATCACTGCCATAATGGAGTTTTTAACCCGGGAGGCACTGGCGCGCGGTTACAAACCTCAAATTCCAGAAGTTAATACCTTCAATGAAGCTTTCATGCGCGAGGTCCGCATCTGGGGTCGCTTTTATGAACCTGGGCTGATGGTAGAAATGACGCTGCATGATCCAATGGGTCTGATCGAGGACATGGATCTTTATATACGTATGCTGAAGAAGATGAAGGTTGGTTTCTTCCCCAGCTTTAGCCGGCCTCCAAAGAATGTCAAACCAGTTCCAGGCGCATCAGAGGCTGTCGGATATTATCCGGGATGTTCTTTACACGCGTCGGCAAAGGAGTTCAACCATTCCACTGAAGAGGTGTGCGAGGCGTTGGGAATGAAGCTGATCGAACCGAAAGGTTGGGTATGCTGCGGCAGCAGTGCAGCTCATAGATCGGATCCGGAAGCCGCCCTGCAGTTACCAATGGAGAATCTGGCGTTATTTGAAAAGAGCGGCTTCGAAGAAGTGACCATGCCGTGTGCAGCCTGTTTTAACCGCCATAAAGCTTCGCTTTACGAAATCCGGCACAAAGACGATCTCAGGTCGGCCGTCAATGAAGCGCTTGGATATACGTATCGTGACAATGTGAAAGTCACGACGCTGATTGAGTCGATTCTCAATCATATTGGTACCGAGCAGATCGAGGAGAAGGTTGTAAATCCGTTAGATGGACTGAAAGTAGTGTGCTATTACGGGTGTTTGTTAACTCGCCCTCCAGAAGTTACCCAGGCAGAACACCCGGAGAACCCAACAGACATGGATGAACTGGTCGCAGCATTGGGCGCTGAGGTTCTGGATTGGTCGTATAAGACCTGCTGCTGTGGTGCAGCGCATTCGCTTACTCGCCCCGATATCGTC
>JAUXFR010000139.1 GCA_030622805.1 Anaerolineae bacterium
GTCAACATGCGGAACCTGTCACGATACGAGCTTTATTGAAGAGCACAGCTTTCATACTTCAGTGGGTTTGAACAACTTTACAGAACCCGGTCAGGTTCCAGATGGTCGTCCCTGGGATACCAGTCCAGGATACTTTGGCAAGTGGAACCCCATTTTATACCGCTACCTCTCACCTGCTGCAGATGAATTGTTGGACCTGGGAACCGCGGCCTGGATGCAGAATTTTGGAGCCCGCCATGTTGGGGGCGGACCCGCTGTTTACAGCCGGGATGGTACCCCGCTACTAGAACTGCACAGCGCCGAGGGTGACCCGGAGACCAACGTACTTTCAGAAGATAGCACCAATCCGGTTCCCTGGGACTGGCAGGAGTCTGGAGTGGTCGAGATGAACTGTTTCCTGTGCCACACACAGACTCCCAACAATGATACCCGCATCCAAGCACTCAATTCTGGCGAATTCCAGTGGGCGAACACTGCGACCTTGCTGGGCACTGGAATTGTTGATCAGGTCAATCAAGAATATTTATGGAACGAAAGCGCCTTCGATGAAAACGGAGAACTAAAAGCAGAATTCGTCGCTATACAGGGTCCTACTAACGAGAACTGCGGTCAATGCCACGGTCTGGTGCATGATGAATTGGACTCTCCACTGGTTACATCCGGATGTTCACCAGATAAATGGAGCACGATCACGACAGGACAGATCATCACAGGTCAGCGCATGTCGGATACTGGCATGAACCTGGCGGACAAGGAAGAACTGACCCGCTCCTGGGATATTCACGCCGAACGCCTGCTGCAGTGCACAGATTGCCATTTTTCATTGAACAATCCTGTTTATTATTTGGAGTCAGCGGAATTAAAACCGGATCACCTGACATTTGATCCTCGACGTTTGGACATTGGGGAATACTTGCTCCAGCCTTTGCACCAGTTCGCCAGAGGCCAAAGCGCTCAAACCACAGTGGCACCGGAACTGAAAGATACCATGCGTCGCTGCGAGTCCTGTCACAGCATCGAAGCCGCCCATGAATGGCTTCCTTATAAAGAACGTCATGTTGAGGCAATCTCCTGCGAATCCTGTCACATACCAAAGATGTACTCCAACGCTTTACAGCAAGACGACTGGACCGTGATAAAACTCGACAGCACGCCAATTAAAGATTGCCGGGGACTGGAAGGGGATCCTGAATCAATCAGCTCCTTGATCACAGGGTTCGAACCGGTGCTACTACAGCGACAGGACCTCGATGGTGATGAAAAACTGGCGCCATATAACCTGATCACTTCCTGGTACTGGGTATATGGAGACCCGCCACGCCCGGTTCGACTTGTAGATCTGGAAGCCGCCTGGCTGGATGACGGAGGTTATCACCCCGAAATAATCGCTGTCTTCGATGAAAACCGTGACGGTGAAATAGTCGAAGGGGAATTAGTACTCGATACCCCGGAGAAGCAGTCGCTAATCGCTGACAGGCTTTCAGATCAGGGTCTGGCTAAGCCACGTATAAACGGAGAGATTCAACCTTACAGCATCAACCACAATGTCACCCATGAAGATTGGGCGACCAAAGACTGCCAGACCTGTCACAGCGAAGATTCTCGCATAACGCAGCCATTCCAACTGGCTTCTTACATCCCTGGAGATGTGATGCCAGAGTTTGTAAAGGACACAAATGTCATTATCGATGGGGATTTGTATACAACACCTGAAGGCGAGCTGTATTATCAGCCTGGCAGCGTATCAAGCAGTCTCTATATCCTCGGGCACAACAACGTACATTGGGTCGATCTGCTTGGCGCCCTGATCTTTGCCGGCGTGCTGCTTGGAATCTTCGTGCACGGTGGAATACGTTTTCTCGTTTCACTGCGTCAACCGAATCATCAACCGGATATTGAATTAGTCTACATGTACTCGACTTACGAACGGTTGTGGCACTGGCTGCAGACCGCCGTCATTCTCATCTTGCTGTTCACCGGACTGATCATCCATAAGCCAGACATTTTCGGCATCTTCAACTTTCGCTACGTTGTATCAGTACACAACATTATGGCTGCGATCCTGGTCATCAATGCAGTGCTGGCGCTTTTCTACCACCTGGCAAGCGGCGAAATCCGCCAGTTCATCCCACGACCCAGAGGGTTCTTTGACCAGGCAATTTCTCAATCCCTGTATTATGTGCGCGGAATCTTTAAGCACGAAGATCACCCCTTCGAGAAAACTCCGGATAGGAAGCTGAATCCATTACAGCAGATCACTTACTTCAGTATTTTAAACGTGCTGCTGCCGCTTCAAATTTTAACGGGCGCCATGATGTGGGGGGCACAACGCTGGCCCGGATTGACCGAGGCGCTGGGGGGTCTGCCCTTCCTGGGACCTTTCCACTCCTTGATCGCCTGGCTGTTTGCATCCTTTATCGTACTGCACGTATACCTGACAACCACTGGTCCCAAACCCCTGACAGGGATCAATGCTATGATGACGGGATGGGAAAACATGGAAATTCACACCCCCGTAGAGGAGGTAACTGACTGATGACAACGATCACACGATTTTTATCTGATACGAGCACTTCATTAAGAGAAAAGGTTTTTGCAAAACGCGAGACAAAACCATATCTTAATCCTTACCTGGCAGGCGCACTGCTCGGTGTGGTGCTCTTCGCAGCATTTTTCATCACCGGTAGCGGTTTGGGCGCTTCGGGCGGTCTGAACCGCATCCTGGTCTTCTTTGAGGATCTGATCGCCCCAGATCACATAAATCAAGTGCCTTACCTGATCGCCCTTGCCGGTGGCGACCGGAACCCGCTGGATAGCTGGATCGTATTCCTCACCATAGGTGTCATATTGGGTGGCTTTGTGTCCGGCTGGGTAAATGGGAGATTACGTGTCGAAACCGAAAAAGGTCCACGTATCTCCAAACATGCCCGTTGGGTGTTTGCCTTTATCGGTGGCGGATTTATGGGTTATGGGGCGCGTATGGCACGCGGCTGCACATCTGGTCAAGCAATATCCGGCGGAGCAGTGTTGTCTGTGGGGAGCTGGGCTTTTATGTTCGCAGTATTCGGCGGCGCTTATGCCCTGGCATATTTCGTAAGGAAACTTTGGTACTAACCGAGGAGTGATCCGATGACTTTTCCTCTACCATTAAACGAATTATTTTCTCAATTTGGTTTTTATTTGATCTTCCTGGTGATCGGTATTGCTTTTGGCTACACCCTGGAGGTCGCAGGATTCGCAAATTCAACGAAACTTGCAGCACAGTTTTATTTCAAAGACATGACCGTACTCAAGGTGATGTTTACTGCCATAGTCGTCGCGATGGTATTGATTTTCGGAGCGTCCGCTCTGGGTTTGCTGGATTACAACCTGATCTGGGTGAATCCAACCTACTTGTGGCCCGGAGTCCTGGGTGGCTTGATCATGGGTGTCGGTTTCATTGTGGGTGGTTTCTGCCCGGGAACCTCACTGGTAGCGCTGGCAACGTTCAAAGTCGACGGTGTATTTTTCGCATTAGGCGTGCTGAGCGGTATATTCGTGTTTGGTGAGACCATTGGCGCATATGATATTTTCTGGAATTCATCCTACATGGGGCGTTTCACCTTACCGGAGCTGTTCAACGTTGGTACAGGGCTGGTCGTCCTGGGTGTTGTTTTGATGGCGCTGTTCATGTTCTGGGGGTCCGAACAGCTTGAAAGAATCTTCGGGGGTAAGGATCCAAAAAAAGCTCCCAAAGCGCGTTATATCGGAGCGGGGGTGCTGGTAATTGGAGCGATCGCCGTACTGTTAATCGGGCAGCCCACCACCGAGGATCGTTGGGCAAACATTGCTCCAGAAAAGGAAACCCTGCTTGCAGAACGGGCGGTGCAAATCCACCCCGGCGAACTGCTTTACACCATGCACGACCACAAGCTCAATTTGGTGATGTACGATGTTCGCGATGAATCAGACTATAACCTTTTTTACATAGCCGATGCCAGGAATGTACCACTGGAACATATTCCATCCACAGTTCCTGATCTGCGACTCGAACCCGAAAACACAATCGTTGTCGTCATGAGCAATGATGAGACCGCTGCTACTGAAGCCTGGAAGATCTTGCAGGCGGAAAGCGTTCCCAACGTATACATCCTTGGAGGGGGCATCAACAACTGGTTAGATACATTTGCTGCCGAAGAAAATGGCATCCTGCCGGGTCATACTGCAGGCGACGACATGCTGCGTTACAAATTCGCCGCTGCATTAGGCGCAGCCTATGACGCAGCCGACCCTGACCCGCACGAGAACGAACTCGAGTTCATGCCTAAAGTGAAGCTGGATATTAAAAGAGGTCCTGCAAGTGGTGGCTGTGGATAGGCAGACAGATGGAGGCAGACGGGATCCATATCTATATTCCGGGGCGACCTAAATCACAGCAAGAGCGAATCGAAGAATTTTTTACAAGCAAGTATTAAGAATATCGTAAGTTCAAGATAAAGTGCAAGGTGGAATCGGAGTACCACTCCGACCTACAGAACTGCTCATACCCAACATGTATGTCGGAATGCCTTCCGACTCTCCTATGATCGACACGGAATTCTGTTGTGCACAACACTTAGCCAGAATTGACGGTAAATATAATTAAAATGGCGGGATAAAAACCGCCATTTTTAGCTGGCTATTTTCGTCAAATCAAACACTTCCACCCTTGTGATCGCTACACATAAACAATTTCCAACACCGGTGCTGCTATCGATCCGAGCAGATTGGTTGTAAATCGATTGACCCCCACCATTATATTACCCCACATCTTTAGTTATATAAATTATTTATACATATTATCTCTTAATTGTCTGA
>JAUXFR010000082.1 GCA_030622805.1 Anaerolineae bacterium
CATCGCCTTGAAAAATGTGTTTGCCATGCCCCCTCCGATCAGCACCTGGTCTGCCAATTCGAGCAGATTACGGATCACGCCGATCTTATCACTGACTTTTGCGCCGCCCAGAATAGCTATAAATGGCAGCTGTGGATCTGCAATTGCCCCGTCGAGGTACTGGATTTCTTTCTCCATCAGGAATCCAGCCACACCGGGCAAATAATGGGCAACACCCTCCGTAGAAGCGTGCGCGCGATGCGCGGAGCCAAAGGCATCGTTCACATACAGTTCTGCCAGAGAAGCGAGCTGTTCTGCCATGTGTGGATCGTTTTGCTTTTCACCTGGATGGAAGCGTGTGTTCTCTAACAGTACGACCTCTCCGGGCTGCAAATCCTGCGCAGCGTTTTCTGCCA
This sequence comes from Anaerolineae bacterium, assembly GCA_030622805.1. Classification (GTDB taxonomy): domain Bacteria; phylum Chloroflexota; class Anaerolineae; order Anaerolineales; family UBA4823; genus JAUXFR01. Next base: position 396 of record JAUXFR010000082.1, read on the forward strand.
CCGGACCGACACAGTCCTCCACGAAGATAACGGAGCGCCCCAATAAATCAGCCAGATGCTCAGCCACCGGTTCAAGGGAGAAGGCAGGATCTGGTTCACCCTTTGGACGTCCGAGGTGAGAGCATAGGATCAGAGCGGCATTGTGCTCCAGCAGGTAATTGATTGTAGGCAGCGCGGCCTTAATACGTGTATCATCTCCGACTTTGCCGTCTTTGATGGGCACATTGAAGTCCACACGGACCAAGACTTTCTTATTATTTACATCGATATCGGTAATTATTTTTTTGCGAAACATTGTTCTCTCCACAGGGAGAAGTGCGGATTGCGCTTCCTACTAACGTATTGGCAATTCGCACTTCTATGGGTGGTTCGCTATTACAGGCTTTCAGCCATCAGAGCAGCAAGGTCGGCTGTGCGGACGGAGTAGCCCCATTCATTGTCGTACCAGGCGACCAACTTCACCAGCGTCCCTTTCTCTGACCCCAAAACCTGAGTGAATTCAAGATCAACTGATGAGCTGAAATCGCTGCCCTTAAAGTCAATACTGACCAGAGGCTCATCCACGGCTTCCAGGATGCCCTTCAACTCACCGGAAGCTGCATCGCGATAAGCCTGGCGCAGTTCCTCAGTAGTCGTTGGCACTTCAATTTCAGCGGTTAAATCTATCACTGACACCGTGGGGGTGGGAACGCGCAGGGCGTAGCCATCAATTTTACCTGCAAGGTCCGGGATAACCAGTTTCAAGGCGCGGGCAGCACCGGTTGTCGTGGGGATTATGTTCATCGCTGCAGCCCGTGCGCGCCTGAGGTCCTTGTGCGGCATATCCAGGATGCGCTGACCGCTTGTATAGGAGTGGATGGTGGTCATAAAACCACGCACAATCTTAAAATTATCGTGCAGCACCTTCACTGCCGGTGCCAGACCATTGGTTGTACATGAAGCGTTCGAAACAACGTTATGGTTAATCGGGTCGTAAAGGTCGTCGTTCACTCCCAGAACTATTGTGAGATCTTCTCCTTTAGCCGGAGCAGAGATAATTACTTTCTTAGCTCCACCTTTGGTGATATGAACTTCTGCACTCTCCTTAGTCCTGAAAAGACCGGTGCTTTCAATCACAATCTCGACACCCATCTCACCCCAAGGGATATTGCCCGGATCCCTTTCTGTGAACGCTTTTACAGATTTGCCATCGATGATCAGCTCGCCATCGCCGACCTGCACATCGCCATCGAAACGACCGTAGTTCGAGTCGTACTTCAGCAGGTGAGCCATTGTGTTAAGATCGCCGATGTCGTTAAATGCTACGACTTCCAATTCATCGGGGTGATCGTCCCGAATCGCTTTTAACACCTGTCGCCCTATGCGACCGAAACCATTGATACCAACTTTGACAGTCATTTGTGCCTCCAAAAAATAGTTTGTTAATGAAATTTGGTATTTTACAGTGGACTCCAACACGAAACGTGCGTGTTATCTTCCAACCCCCTATTCTACCAGAGGACCGGTGCGTTCCTGGTATAAATCCATAATGACTCTGGTTATTTTTTTTGAATCATGACGGTAAGGACGCTGCTCGTCAATCACATCTGCCTTATAAATTGCATAATCATCTTCCAGTTCGTCACCCGGATAAACCCAATTCACATCTTCTGGAAGCTCGCCGATGAACGCGGTATTACAAACAGATACATCTATTAAATCGCTTCCTACATGGTCTTCGAGAATCTGCAGGTGATCCTCACAGGTCAAGCCGTCTGTCTCACCCTTCTGAGTGGCTACATTACATACATAAACTTTCAGCGCACGACTGGAGCGGATCGCTTCCACCAGGTCCGAAACTAACAGATTTGGCAAGATACTGGTATAAAGACTCCCGGGACCAATGACGATCAGATCCGCAGATAGGATCGCCTGGATAGCTCTCGGGTAGGCTGGCGGGCTGCTCGGTTCTAACCAGACACGCCTGATCCTGCCTGCCATCTGGGGAATCTTACTTTCTCCAGCCACACGCAATTCCGTCCGGACGAGAGGCAGCTCTTTATCAGCCAACAGCACAACATCAGAAAGGGTAGACGGTACAACCTGCCCATGAACAGCCAACACCCGCCCTGATTCAGCGACGGCTTCTTCAAAACTACCCGTGATTTCAGCCATTGCACTGATAAATAGATTTCCAAACGAATGTCCGTTAAGCTGCGTATCCCCTTCCGGATAACGATACTGGAACAGCGCACCCAGCAGCGCTTCATCGTCTGACAGCGCGACCAGACAGTTTCGAATATCACCTGGAGGCAGCATGCCCCGCTCGCGCCTCAACCGCCCGGAAGAACCTCCATCATCCGCAACCGAAACAATTGCGGTGATCTTGTTGGAGTGCCGCTTGAATCCACGCAGCACGGTTGACATGCCATGTCCCCCTCCTACAGCAACAATGCGTGGGCCGCGCTCACGGCGCCTGTGCGCTCTGAGCTCGTCCACAACTTTTTTCCCGGGTCGTACGAACGGGCGCATCAATGAACGGTTAAACTCAAGAATACCGATGACGATCATTGCCAGACCAAGACCACCGAAGATCAAAGCCCTGACCGGACGTGCGAGGAACCGCAGGGAAGCCGCTGAGAGCAGTGGCAGCCACCAGGTCTGCGGGGCAGTGCGATAGACCTCCAGGATCATGACGCCCAAACCAACAGCGATCAGCGTTATCCCAAGCAGTACCAACAACAACCAGCGCTTGACGCCCAAACCAGGTTTCAACCAGCGTGTTAATTCTCCCAACCGCTCCCCTAATCGTTGGTACCAGGTATTTTGACGATTTGACATAGCGGCAAAATCATAGCAGTGTTTGAGCAGATCGTCAACATAAACTATATGCTGGGCTGTGGTCAGCAGTCTATGTTATGCTATACTACCGCTCATGGATTTGCAGATTATTGTTGAACTTGGTTATGCGCTATTATTTGAAACCTCTTTCCTCGATTTAAGTTCAACCATATCGATCGCAGCCGATGGTAATACTACCAGACTGATGGACTCACATACACTGGTACAGCCTTTGCAACTGGAGTAAACCAATGCCCGTATTGAAAAAACGATGGGTCGTCCCAGATCCAATTACGAAAGAGCAGGCTGATATGTTAGCTGGATATCCAAGGATCATCCAGCAAATTCTCGTAAACCGGGGACACGAAACACGGGAGGCTGCAGAACGTTTTTTGTATGCGGCGATCCCCAGCGGATCTGACCCGCTGTCAATGGTGGGTATACGAGAAGCAGTAACCAGGATCAAGCGGGCAATTTCCAACAATGAGCGTATTGCAGTGTATGGCGATTATGATGTAGATGGCGTAACCGCGACAGCACTGCTGACCGAAGTTTTGGATAAGCTCGGGGCAGATGTGGAAGGATACATACCCAATCGTTTCGATGAGGGCTACGGTTTAAATAAAGAAGCCCTGAAGGATCTCCACGATCAGGGAAAAACGCTCGTTATCACCGTGGATTGCGGCATTCGCTCCCCTCGAGAAGTTGAATACGCGGCGGGTCTGGGGCTGGATATCATTATCAGCGACCACCACCATCCGTCCGACGAACTACCGCAAGCGGTTGCCATTATCAACCCCAAGCAGTCAAACGATGATTATCCGTATAAAGAACTTGCAGGGGTTGGGTTAGCTTACAAGCTCGCTTCTGCACTAAGCGACAACCAGGATCAGGTAGTCGAAGGATCTCTGGACCTGGTAGCGTTGGGTACCGTTGCGGACCTGGCACCGCTGGTGAATGAAAACCGCGCCCTGGTAAGAGCTGGATTACGCTACATACGTGAACCGCATCGCCAGGGTCTCCGTTCACTGATCGGTGTATCGAGGCTGGATCCCCATAAAATTACGGCCAGAGATATCGGTTTTGTGCTTGGACCACGTCTGAACGCTGCGGGCAGATTGGATACCGCTTATGCTGCATTGGAGCTGCTGATGGCAAAGAACGTCGCCCTGGCAGCCAAGTTAGCGCAGATGCTGGACAACCAGAACCGCGAACGCCGTGAAATCACAAGGGAGGTCCAGGAACATGCTGAACAGCAGGCGCTGGATGGCGATCCTGATGCTTTGCTGCTTTTTGCAGCCGATCCCAGCTACAATATGGGGGTTGTTGGTCTGGCTGCATCTCGTCTGGTAGATCGCTTCTATCGTCCGTCTATTGTCGCCTTTGAGGGAGAGGAATACACACGCGGTTCCTGCCGCAGCATCCCGGAGTTCCACATTACAGACGCGCTCGACCGTTGTGCAGATTTGCTGGTACGGCATGGTGGGCACGCAGCGGCGGCCGGTTTTACGATACTCAATCAGAATCTGCCCGAATTCATAACACGCCTGCGGGAGCTGGCAGACCAACAACTGGCACAACTGGCTGACGATGATCTACTTAGACCTACGCTCACAGCTGATGTAGAACTGCCGCTTTCGGAGCTCAAACCAGACCTGCTGGAATACCTCAATATGCTCGAACCAACCGGGCATGGAAATCCCCAGGCAAGGTTTATATCACGTGACTTATTCATCACGAGGTATAAAACTGTCGGAAGAGATGGCTCACATATTAAGTTTTCAGTCACAGACAGAAGCATCACATACGATGCAATTGCATTTCGCCAGGGGGAATGGGCAAAAAACATGCCGCCCAGAGTCGACCTGTTTTACACTTTTGAAGAAAACGAATATCAGGGGAGAAAATCCTTACAGCTCAATGTGAAAGATATGAGACCATCCGAAACATAGTATGACAGGGGGGACTTGATAATTTACTAATTTACAAACCGGTACTTAACCAAAGTCCACACGGCGATGAAAGCATCCCCAATATGTATTTTTTTCCCTTCGCTATAATCCCTGGGATTGAAGCTGATTGGTACTTCATAAATCCGCGCCTTCTTCTTCATCACTTTTGCCGTGAACTCCGGTTCGAAGTCAAAACTCTGTGCTTTAATATTCAAATCTTCCACAACTTCCCGTCGGAAGGCTTTATAACCGGTTTCCATGTCGGTAAGGATATTGTTGTAAAGCACATTGGTCATCAAAGTCAGCAGCTTGTTCGCGACCATGTGCCAGAACATCGCCGGGCGACGTGGACCTCCCAGGAAACGTGATCCATAGACCACATCCGCAATGTCCTCCTGGATTGGCTGCAGCAGGACCGGGTAATCACGGGGGTCATATTCCAGGTCTGCGTCCTGGATCAACAAAACGTCTCCCGTAGCATTTCTAATACCCGTGGTCACAGCAGCGCCCTTGCCTTTGTTCTGATCATGAAGGATTACCCTGATCGGACCTTTGCCATCCAGTTTTTCCAAGACTTTCCGGGTTCCATCTGTTGAACCATCATCCACAACGAGGATTTCATCAGCAGTGTCCATAGCTTGAACCCGGCTGAGAATCTCTTCTATGGTATTGATTTCATTATAAACAGGCATAATAACAGTTATTTTCATGCACATGATTATACTTCCTCTCTATGGATGTTGGTATGACCACAATTCAGTGATGAAAGTCTTTCATAGAACTCAAAGCTTGTGAAATTAATCGCATGCTATAATCGTTTCCAATGCTAGAAAAGCTTACAAAACCAGCGATTTTTGCTCACCGTGGAGCCAGCGCCCACGCTCCGGAGAACACGATGGCTGCTTTCGAGCTGGCGTTCGATCAGGGCGCAGATGCGCTCGAATTTGATGTGATGCTGTCCGTAGATGGAGAAGTGGTCATCATTCACGATCCCACAGTGGATAGAACTACAACGGGTACTGGTTATGTTAAAGACATGTCTTACCGGACCTTATCCATGCTGGACGCAGGCAGCTTCTATAATAGTGAGTATCGAGGCGAAACTATTCCAACATTGGAGCAAGTGCTCCTGGAATTCGGCAGCAAGATTTTTCTCAATATTGAACTAAAAAACGACATCACCCCTTTTGATCAGCTCCCCACAAAGGTAATCGGTTTAATAAAACAATACAACCTTCAAGACCAGGTACTTTTGTCTTCATTCAATCCAATCGCATTGATCCGGAGCCGAAGGCAATGTTCAAGCATCCCAATTGGACTGCTCGCCAATCCTGGGTGGAAAAGTGCAGCCGCTCTTTCCTGGCCCGGTCGTACACTAAAATATCAGGCAGTTCATCCATATTTCAATGACGTGACGGCAGAATTCGTTCAAAGAGCACACAATGCGGGTTACAGGGTTCACACTTATACCGTCAACCA
>JAUXFR010000056.1 GCA_030622805.1 Anaerolineae bacterium
AGTGAACACTGAAATCTCTATCCCTTATCCACTATTTCCCTTAAATTCTTTCCGAAACCTGGTCTTGCCAGCACCTCACCATCCCGAAACACCATCTGTCCGCGTAACATCACCCTTTTCAACTTGCCGCGCACCCGCCACCCATCGAAGGGGGTCCAACCACAGCGCGTATAGGTATGATCGGCATTAATTTCCCAGGCGGCATTCGGGTCTACTTCAATCCAGGTATCCTCCTGCACGGGCAAGTTAAAAATGACCTGCGGGTTGTGGTGCATGCGCCTGATAATGTCTTCCATTGTCAAACGTCCTCCTCCGACAGCGGACAACAACAGGGGTAGTGCAGTTTCCAAGCCCGGGAAACCCGGCGACGGCTTTGGACCGTCCTTTTCTTCAAGTGTGTGAGGAGCATGGTCTGTTGCAAAGCAGTCAATGACATCCAGATTCTCCCACAATGCATCTCGATCTGACGGCTGCGCCAGGGGGGGGCGTACTTCGCTGCGTCCATCTCCCAGATTGGTGACATCATCCTGAGTGAGAAAGAGATGGTGCGGGGTCACTTCGCAGGTGACTTTGAGCCCCTTTTCTTTGGCGGCGCGGATCAACAGGATTTCCTCCCGTAGAGAAACATGCGCCAGATGCACGGGACGATCGTACAGCGCAGCTATCAGGATAACCGCTGCCATTGTGCGACCCTCTGCATGCGTCACAATTGGTTGATGGCGCGGGAAATTACTGAAATGTTTCATCCACAGCAGCATATTGTCCAACCGAAGTGGACCGTAGGTATGATCCAGGTACATCTTCAATCCTGCAGATCTGTCTGCTATACAAAAAACCTGCTGCGAGTTCTCCGGTCCCGCACCCAGGAACTGTGCGTAATCGCAGCGCGCTTTGGTATTTGCCACGCCCAAAACATGATCCAAACTGTCTTTATCCGTGACCGGCGGCTGCGTGTTTGGCATCGCTAACACAGCAGTAAAACCTCCTGCAAGTGCAGCCGCTGTTCCGCTGTCCCAATCTTCTTTATGGGTCGCTCCGGGTTCCCGCAGGTGAACATGTGGATCAATCAGTCCAGGCAATTTCATGAGACGCAGGGGATAAAGGATAAGAGAAAGGGTTGAAAATTCACTTTCATCGTCAAGATCGAATTATCCTCCAATACTTAATAGATAAAAAAATAGAGCCACAGAGGCTCTAAGTGAGGATGAATAAATAGCCCATCAGGGCAGTCGCCCTCGGGTGGTGTTCTTCTTTCAATTGTCTTTTAACCAGTTCCATTCCAGGAAATTGTACAGTGATTCCAGATTCTGTCAAGATAAATTTCGTTTGCGCTGTTACCATTCCCATGAAATAAGTTCACCTAATTGTCTATACGAGGTCAAATCCAGATGCAGCGGAGTGATAGACACCATACCCTGAGCCAATGCGCCAAAGTCCGTACCCTGCTCCGGAACTCCCGTCGGTGCTTCACCACCGATCCAATAATAGGGCAGTCCGCGTGGGTCCTCTCGGCGAACCAACGAGTCACGATACACACGCAGACCCAACCTGGTGATACTGGTACCTTTGATCTGATCCTCTAGAAGGTATGGAACATTCACATTTAACAGAATATCCTTTGATAATCCTCGTTTGATAACTTTTTCGGCAATTCGTCGAGCGATATTGGCTGCTGGCTCATAATCCAAAACTCCCAGGTGGTTTTCTGGTGAGTCAAGCGACACACTGATGCCCGGAATACCCCAGATCACAGCCTCCATTGCGGCGGTCACCGTCCCCGAATACGTAATATCGTGTCCCAGGTTCGCGTTCGGGTTAATTCCAGATACCACCAGGTCAACTTTATCGGGAAGCAAACCCAATAAAGCTAATGCTACGCAATCGGATGGCGCACCATCCGACGCCATCGCCGCTGTGCCATCATCCAGCCTGACTTCTCTCACCCGCAGCGGTCTGTGCATTGTTTTTACATGCCCGGATGCCGACCAATTCCGGTCAGGAGCCAGGATGGAGACATCCCCTAACAGCCTCATCTGTTGGGCCAGCGCCAGTAAACCGGGCGCTAAAACCCCATCATCGTTCGTAACTAATATATGCATAGTGTTCTAACCAACCAGATTCTTGTAGCTGTGAGCAGATATTAAGTATATATAAAACAGTTGGGATATTATATACCTGAAGTGGGTGGTAAAATTTACCAACTATTAATTAAGGGAGAACAAATATGAATAAGAGTTTTCGAAAAATACTTGGAGTCGCACTGATTAGTGCGGCTGTCATTGGATTAATTTTCAGCCTGGTCGGGATCGTCGGAACATGGTATTTCAAACCCGCGCTGACGGATGTAGCTCTCAGAGGGACTGGTTTAGCTCAAGACAGTCTGGAAACGACTGCAAAAGGTTTGATCGTTACGCAGCAGGCGTTGAAGATCACCGTGGAAAGTATGTCATCCCTGCAATCTACTATTGATGGCGCCGCAAAGGCACTGGAGTCAACCCAACCCCTCATGGAGAGTGTTGCTGGCGTGTTGGACAATGAACTCCCAGGAGCTGTATCCGGAATTCAAAATTCACTGATCGCTGCACAAGAAAGCGCAAAAGTGATAGATGGAGTACTCAGGTTGTTGTCTGGTTTGCCATTATTGGGGATGAACTACGATCCAGACGAGCCGCTGCACGAATCCCTGCAGCGTGTATCTGATGATCTCGGAGCATTGCCTTCTTCACTAACGGATATGGAAACCAGTTTAACTGACAGCATAGAAAACATCACTGTGGTTCAGGAAGGACTATCATCTATGGCAGATTCAATCTCCGAGATCGGAACCAGTCTTGAATCGTATGACGGTGTCGTCCAGCAGTACCTGGAAATAATAGATGAACTTTTGAACGGATTTGAGTACCTGCACAACAATCTCCCGACCATTTTCACGGTGCTGGCAATCGCTCTGTCGATCTTTTTCCTTTGGATGATCCTGGCGCAAATTGGATTGGTGACGCAGGGCGTCGAGCTCTGGCGCGGGGAGATGTACTATTATTTAGCCCCAGATGATACAGATTCGCGGGAGGAGACATCTATTGAAGAGACGGTATCCACCGGGGAACAAACTGGTGCGGATAATCTGGACTCCCAGGAGGGTTAAACTACCCTATTTCATAATCAGTTAAAAAACAATCAGGCGGATTTCATATTTCATTTACAAATCTGCCTGATTACTATTCACCTTGATTGTCCTGTTTATTCAGCCAACAGACTTCTCAATACCGTTTGCAGTATTCCCCCATTGCGATAATAGTTGACTTCAATAGGGGTGTTCAGGCGAACAATCATCTTGAATTTAATAGCATCACCATCTGGTTTTTCAACGCGCACGGTCAGCTCACTCATGGGTTCAATGTCATCATCGATACCCACGATATCGTAGACTTCTTCACCAGTCAAACCAAATGTTTCAAGATTCTCTCCAGGGATGAATTCCAATGGCAGCACACCCATTCCGACCAGATTAGAACGGTGGATTCGTTCGAATGACTCAGCGACTACGGCTTTTACCCCAAGCAATAATGTTCCTTTAGCAGCCCAGTCTCGTGAGGATCCTGTACCGTATTCTTTGCCGGCGATTACGATCAGTGGTACACCTTCGTCCTGATATTTTATCGCCGCCTCATAAATACTCATCTGCTCACCATCCGGGAAATGGCGTGTTACCCCCCCCTCACTTCCAGGAACTAGGCTATTCTTCAAACGAATGTTAGCAAACGTACCACGCGTCATCACACGATCATTTCCGCGCCTTGATCCATAGGTGTTGAAATCTCGCGGCTCGATCCCGTGCGACATCAGATATTCACCAGCCGGGCTTTTTGGAGAGAACGTGCCAGCAGGAGAGATGTGATCTGTTGTAATCGAGTCGCCCAATAGCGCCAGTACTCGCGCCCTATGGATATTTTCTGTATGCGGGACTTCAGGAGTCAGCTCAATAAAAAATGGCGGTTCCTGGATATAGGTCGATTCTGGATCCCAGGGGTAAAGCTCGCTCTCCTGTGACTCAATCTGGTTCCAGGTTGGGTTGCCTTTAAATACGTTTGCGTACTTTTCTTCAAAAATTTCTGGCGTGATTGCGCCTGTGATCGCATCCTGAATTTCATATCTCGATGGCCAGATATCTCGCAGAAAGACGGGATTTCCGTCATGATCTTCCCCAATAGAGTCCTCTGCCAGGTTGATATCCACAGTACCAGCCAGTGCATATGCCACCACCAGGGGAGGAGAAGCCAGAAAGTTTGCCCTAACATAGGGATGTATTCGCCCCTCAAAGTTACGATTACCGGATAAAACCGCTGCCGCGACCAGATCGGCGCTGGTGATCGCTTTCACAACCTCGGACGGTAAAGGGCCAGAGTTACCGATACAGGTCGTACATCCATAACCGACAATATTGAAGCCAAGCTCAGCCAGCGGAACCAACAAACCTGCACCTTCCAGATAATCCGTTACAACCCGTGATCCGGGCGCCAGACTGGTTTTAACGTACGGTTTCACCTGCAAACCTCGTTCGACTGCCTTTTTTGCCACCAGCCCCGCTGCGACCATCACGCTGGGGTTTGACGTATTTGTACATGAAGTGATGGCAGCTATCACAACAGCTCCATGACTCATTTCCATAATTCCGCCGTTGGTTCCCATGACAGCACTGCTTGTTATCTCTTCCTCACCTAAACCAAAGCCGCGTTCTGTCACAGGAGCGGACAGGGTTTCCTTGAAAGAATCCTTCACCGCATAGAGTGGAATGCGATCCTGCGGGCGTTTCGGTCCAGCCACACTGGGCTGCACATCCTCTAAATTCAGATCCAGAATATCACTGAATTCGGGATCAGGTGAATCGCTATTACGGAAGAGACCCTGCGATTTACAGTACTGTTCTATAAGTTCAACCTGTTCCGCGGAGCGACCCGTCAGGCGCAAATAACGCAGAGTTTCATCATCGACCGGGAAGAAACCCATTGTGGCGCCGTACTCAGGAGCCATGTTCGCAATTGTTGCACGGTCAGGGAGAGACATTGATGAGAGTCCCGGACCAAAAAACTCTACAAATTTCTCGACAACACCCCACTCACGCAGCATCTGCGTTACCGTGAGGGTCAGGTCTGTCGCTGTAACACCCTCGCGTAATGAACCGTAAAGCCCAAATCCAATCACATCGGGCGTTACCATATCTATCGGCTTCCCGAGCATGGCTGCCTCCGCTTCAATCCCACCTACACCCCAACCAACGATGCCCAGACCGTTGATCATCGTCGTGTGAGAGTCGGTCCCCACGAGTGTGTCCGGGAAAACAATCCGCTGACCAGCTTCTTCCTGAGTCATCACAACTGAAGCAAGGTATTCGAGATTCACCTGGTGAACGATGCCAGTCGCAGGCGGCACGACTCGGAAATCATCAAAAGCGGATTGACCCCAATGCAGGAACTCGTAGCGCTCACGATTGCGCTGGAACTCGAGCTCTGCATTTCTCCGAAGAGCGCCCGGGCTGGCAAAAAAATCTACCTGAACCGAGTGATCGATGACAAGGTCTACCGGAACAACCGGATTGATCTTTTCTGCATCTCCACCCAAACGTGCCATCGCTGAGCGCATTGCAGCCAGATCTACCACGGCTGGTACACCAGTGAAATCCTGCATAACAACTCGCTCAGGGCGAAACGGTAGCGAAGGTCGCTCGGCATTCACAGCTTCCCAGCCAGCTAAATTGATCACATCCATAGAGGTGATATTCCGCTCATCACACTGGCGCATCACGGATTCCAACAGCACCCTGATCGAATAAGGCAGCCGAGACAGCTCGGTCAACCCATTTTCCTCCAGTTTACCTAAACGATAATAGACGTATTCTCCATACGATGTCGTCAATATATCTCTTGCTTGAAATATATCTGTCATCCATGTCTCCTTTAATATTCGTGCTCAGATTAAGTTCTGCGCACTATGGCGTCAGTCATGCGTACGACCCGCATGAGGTACGGCACATCGTGTACACGCACAATATCCGCCCCCCTCACAATACCCACTGCTACCGCTGCCGCTGTTCCTTCAACACGCTGGTCAGGCGGCAGATCCAGTGTATAACCGATGAATGATTTCCTCGATGGACCCAACAGCACTGGGTATCCCAAAGATTTTACTTCCTCGAGGCGATTAATGAGCTCCAGGTTCTGTTCCACAGTCTTACCGAATCCAATCCCAGGATCCAATATTATATGTGAGTCACTTATACCAGCCTGGTGGGCGATTTCAACACTTTCCAGCAGTTCCTGCTTCACATCCTCAATCAAATTATCATACGGGACGCCCACATACCGCCCACCAAGACGTTCCTTGATCTCAGCATGCGCCCAAGAACTGCGGTTGTGCATCAACACAACCGGAACATTATTGCGAGCCACGACTTCCGCAAGCTCCGCATCGGCATGGAATCCCCACACATCGTTTACCATATGCGCTCCAGCTTTCAGCGCTGCTTCCGCAACTGGTGCTTTATATGTGTCTATTGAGACCAGCACGTCCAGGTTCTCAATTAGTGCCCTGATAGCTGGTAGCACTCGTGCCAGTTCATTCTCTAAATCAAGCGGTTCGGCTCCCGGTCTGGTGCTTTCACCACCAACATCAATAATATCCACCCCCGCAGAGACGAACTCCCTGGCTTTCGTCAATAATGCTGGTAAATCACCCTCCGAATTGAGGTCATGGCGTGATATCAGCCCGTCACCCGAGAAACTATCAGGAGTGACGTTCAGGATACCCATCACATACGTTCGCTCACCCCACTCAAAATCAATGTTATTTACTCTCAATTTTAAATTATGCATTAATCCGGGCGAACCCAACAGTACAAGTGTTTCGATAAACACGCATTCGTGTATCGTAGTCAGGGACGATTTTTATCGCTCACGTAATTTTGCACACTCAAGTAAGCAGAGTCAATGGCTTGGACAACCACTCCTCCGCCTCATCAATTTCGTAAAATATCGCCATCTCTACACCACCGGGTGTCGTTAACGCTGCGATTTGCTGCACCCCTTCATGCACCATTTCATTCGAAACGACAACAGCAAGACGGATATTACGCACAGATGGGTCATTATTCATTTCCACAGCATATTCAATTGCCTGGTCCGTAAGTTTGTCTATGCTGCGTAAATCATACAGGTTCCGGGTAAGGCGATCCGAGTCGAACAAATGTGAGCTCGCAAATTTACGCCAATTCTCCAATGTAGCCTCGCTTACATCTGTTAATACGATGCTCAACCCACCATCTGGTCGCCGATCAACATGATACCCAATCCCCGGCTCAGGGGTCCAATTCAGCGGCTTTGCTCCAATTTCTGACATCTAATTACCTCCTGGCGTCCATATCTACAAGTTTGCTATCTCTTTTAAACAAGCTCCGAACACTTACTCCGGTTATTGGTAATCGCCCAATAAATTTTACCCGAAGAATCGATCGATATAACAAGATGAAACTTAGTCGATTTCAGTTGTAAATAATCTTATCCCTTCCCGATCAGTTTCACCCAACAATTCCAGAACGCTCATTGCATTTCCTGGATGCATAAAATCCGAGGCGATATCCGCTAGAGGCACCAGTACAAATGCCCGACCACGCATTCGTGGATGTGGAATTATCAGTCTCTCTGTTTCTAATACCAGATCATCGTAAAAAAGTAGATCAATATCGATCAAACGTGGACCATAACGCACAGATGGGGTGCGACCCAAATCAGACTCA
>JAUXFR010000018.1 GCA_030622805.1 Anaerolineae bacterium
ATAGAGACAAAGTGATTCGGTTTGATTGGATTTGAGGAGGTATAACCGGGGTATCTGGCAGGTATTGCAGGGCGGGGCAGCCCATCAAGGTTTATCAATGCATCGATTATCAGTTAGTTGCTTGTTGTATCAATATCCCATATCGACCAGAAAAATGGATTATGGTATTAAATTGCGCTGATCCTTACAGAATCATTATTCACAATCTTGAAAAATGCCAGAGATTAAACTTATCCAAAAAGGACCCAGTAAAATGATCGATTTTCTCACTTATGAACAAATAAAAGAAGCGGCAGACGCTGTTCGTTCGAGGATCACAAAAACACCCGATGTCGGAATCATCCTTGGCTCAGGTTTAGGAGAACTGGCGGAGGCTGTGAATGATGCCGTTTTCGTTCCCTACCAGGAGATTCCCAACTGGCCGGTATCCACAGTCGAGGGTCACCAAGGTCGGCTTGTGATCGGTGAACTGGAAGGTCAGCAGGTGCTGGTAATGCAGGGAAGGACCCATTATTACGAAGGCTACAGCATGAGTCTGATCGGTTTGCCCGTGCGCGTCATGCAATCCCTGGGCGCTGGCTCACTGATCGTAACAAACGCTGCTGGAGGCGTGAATCCCACATTCAATCCAGGAGACCCGATGCTGATCACCGATCATCTCAATCTAATGGGTATGGCTGGCAACTCACCATTGCGCGGTCCCAACCTGGATCAATTCGGTCCACGCTTCCCAGACATGAGCCAAGCTTACGACCTGGAATACTGCGATATCGCCCGTCAGGTGGCTGCAGAACACAATATCATCCTGAACGAGGGCGTCTATGCCGGCTTAGCGGGTCCATCATTCGAGACCACAGCTGATTTAAAATTCTTACTAGCGATCGGTGTGGATGCCGTCGGTATGTCAACTGTTCCAGAAACAACCGTGGCGCGCCACGGGAATATGCGCGTCCTGGGTTTCTCTGGCATCAGTAATAAAGCGAATCTGGATGGGAGTACCATCACAACGCACGAAGAAGTCCTGGAAGCGGGACAGGTGCTCGTGCCGAAGTTAGAGAAGTTAATCAGAGGCGTGTTGTGTAGGTTGTAACGGCAAACCACAACGCCCCCACCTGGAAATCGGATGGAAGAAGCACTAAGCTTTGTTCGCGCGTTCGAGGTCTGGATATATCTAATTCTAGGGTTAGGGGGTATCTTTTACATCTGGAAATTCTTTCTTGCCTGGCAGGAGTTGCGCGTTGCTGCTTTCGGTTTAGAACGTGAAAGCGCTCAGGCACGCTTGAATCAAGCAACCGTTATGTTGGTGTTTATTATAATTGTAGCTATCGTGGTATTTGTACTGGTCACTTTCGTCTCTCCCTCAATGCCGGGCGCTAATCCCCTGCCAACTGCAACCCTGAACCCTTTAGCAACGAAAACAACCACCCTGCAGCCAGAAGAAACGATAACAATCGTTGAACAAAGCCCATCCCCACCAACTATCACAATCACAGCCGGTGAAACAGCCTGTATCCCGGGTCAAATTATGATCTCATCCCCCAAAGATGGGGATATCGTCAGCGGTGTGGTCGAGGTGGTTGGAACCGCAAACATACCCAACTTCGGCTTCTACAAACTGGAGATGAAACGCCCTGACGAAACCATATGGGCGACAATTCAAGCAGGGAATCAGATACGGAACAATGAGAAGCTTGGAGATTGGGATACCCGTCTGCTCACCCCCGCTGTTTACCAGTTGGGGTTGGTAATTGTAGACAATGAAGCCAAGTCCTCTCAACCCTGTGTTGTCCAGGTCAGTGTGACAACACCTCCACCTGAAACGCCTAATCCGTGAGAAGATTATTACGATGCCAGAGATCAAAATCCGCCCCGCAATTTCATCAGATATCCATACCCTGATTAAAATCGACCACTCTTACACCAGCAGCTACGTTTGGCAAATGGAAATCCAGCAATCAGACGATCAGGTAAATGCAAAATTCAGAAAGGTCCATTTGCCCCGCTCGGTACGTGTGAAATATCCTCGCCTTTACCAGAAAATGCTGGATAATTGGACCCATCGATCTGGTCTATTGGTCGCAGTTCTCAACGAGGAACCGGTCGGTTACGTGAGTATGGAATTAAACATAACGCCGCTTACTACCTGGGTAACCGATTTAGCTGTTAAGAGGCGTTTGCGACGCCAGGGCATCGGCAGCGCGTTGATTCTCGCTGCCGGGGAGTGGGGCTCACACCATGACTGCCGTAATCTAGTACTGGAAATGCAGCCAAAGAATTATCCCACCATTCAGCTCGCTACAAAGCTTGGCTTCAATTTCTGCGGCTATAACGATCGCTATTACGCCAATCGGGATATTGGAATTTTCTTTACAAAATCATTGTAATGCACATCTTATAATACATCTGGCTATGTACGAATTTGTTATCGCAGCACTGCGAAACCTGAACGATCTGCTCACCGCTGGGATAGCCATTACAGCTTTCTCTCTGCTACTGTACGCGCTATCATTCAACCTGCGCAACCGTGTCGCGCGTTCATTTGCCTTTATCATGTTCTGCGTAGTAGTGATCTTTGTAAGCGAGGCGATGAGCAGCCTGACCAGCAGTCCAGATCAAATTGAAATATGGCTCCGCTTGCAGTGGTTAGGGATTGTCTTCCTACCACCCGCTTATCTGCATCTCTCCGATGCTATTCTCGCTACAACTGGGCGACCATCGCGCGGTCGCCGGAGAATGGCTGTCAGAGTAATCTACCTGATATCGCTTGCATTTCTACTTGCCCTTCCATTCTCCCTGCTGGTTGGTCCTCTGGATCAGAACGCCAAACCGGTCCCACATTTGCAACTGACCTGGCTTACAATTGTATTTGCATTCTATTACTTAATCGTTATGCTGGTCGCGTGGGTCAACCTGTGGCGTGCCCGAAACCGCACCAAGGCAAGCGCCAGCAACCGCCGGATGATCTATTTGCTCGCTGGTTCACTGGCTCCTGCCGTTGGCTCATTCCCTTTCCTGCTCTTCGGTTCTGGCTTCGCTTCTGACCATCCCCTCATTTTCTGGCTTACCGTCAATCTGATCAATATCCTGGTTACGATATTCCTGATATTGATGGCTTATTCGGTCGCTTACTTTGGCGTGCCCTGGCCTGATAGGGTGGTTAAGCGGCGTTTGTTCAAATGGCTGCTGCGCGGACCATTTACTGCCAGCACGACCCTTGCATTGACAACCCTGGTCGTCCGTTCAGGATGGCTGTTCGGACTCGATTTGAACCCCTTTGTACCAGCGGTAATGGTTACTTCAATCGTCACCATTGAGCACCTAATTACCCTGGTCTCACCAATCATCGAACGCATGCTTTTCCGCGAAAGGGATCAGGCAGACATGGAGCTGCTGCAATCGCTTGAAGACCGGCTGCTGACGCGGGGAGACCTCAGGCAGTTTCTAGAAGCTATCCTGAACGCCGCTTGTGATCGACTTCAAACTCCAAACGCCTTCATAGCAACATTAACCCGGCAGGGCATTGATATGTTTATAACAATCGGAGGTGATAGCCAACTGGATATCGAACCCCCTTCCACTGACCTGCTCGAAGCTGTATCCCAGAATGGTCTGGATGAAGAGTTTTTTATCTGGGGAGATTATTGGCTGATCCCCATCTTCGACGATGACCAGGCTCATGGCAGGATGCTCGGCTTATTAGGCATCCATCACCAAGCTGACCAAAAGCTTGACACGGAACAAGTTGAAGCCCTGAGAATCCTTACCGAGCGCGCAGCCATGGCGCTGAGAGATCGACGCAGGCAGCAGCAAGCCTTCAGTTCACTGGAAGCGCTCACACCTCAAATGGACATGATCCAGCAATGGCGTGCGACAGCGCGGTACGATGGCACTGAGGTGCTCAGCGCTGCAGAATTACCCATCGAACAAAAAACCCTTTCAGTCTGGGTTAAAGACGCATTGACCCACTACTGGGGTGGACCAAAATTAACCCAGAGCCCCCTGCTCAGGCTGCAGGTTGTCCAGAAATCACTCGAACAGTATGACGAGAACCCAACCAACACATTACGGGCAGTGCTCAGACAGGCTATCGATCAGGTGCGACCAGAAGGAGAGAGAAGATTTACAGGAGAATGGATTTTATATAACATATTAGAAATGAAATTTATGGAGGGTCGTAAAGTCAGGGATGTCGCCATGCGCCTGGCTATGTCAGAAGCCGATCTATACCGCAAACAACGTGTGGCAATCGAAGCAGTCACCGATACGATTCTGACAATGGAACAGCAAGCCAGGCAGGAGGACGCCCAAAATGCGGACGGGAATAAACATATGCTAGATAGCTAAGGTGGGCTGAATGGTAAAAGAATCAGAGTATCGAGAATTACGAGGGGAACCTCCACCACTTGACAAATCATGGTGGCGAGCCATTTTAGCGGAGGAGGAGCAATTCTTACCTCCAATCATCAATGGAAAACAACGGGCTGAAGATAACGATGTGGAAACTGTCCAACACGTCGAGGTCGAATCCCCACAAACCGATTGGGATAAGGCGTACGCCTTATTTGAGTTAGACGAAACGATTCACCTGCAGGTTACTGGATATAATCGCGGCGGTCTGCTGGTCAACGGTGACGGGTTGCAGGGGTTTGTGCCGGTATCGCATCTGGTAAATAATAAGGATGAACACGATGGACTGGAAAGGGTGCTTCAAGATTATCTTGATCAATCTATCTGCCTGAAGATCATCGAGTGCGACCAGATTCGTGGACGGGTGGTTCTATCTGAACGCGCTGCGCAGTCAGAATCTGGAAAACGCAATATGCTGTTTAGAGATTTGAAATCAGGCAGCTGTATCAGCGGGAGGGTTACCAATATTACGGACTTCGGTATTTTCGTCGATTTGGGTGGAGTAGAAGGTCTGGTTCACGTCTCTGAAATTTCCTGGGGGCGTGTCAGGCACCCAGCAGACATCGTCTCGCTTGGTGAGGAAATAGAAGTCTTCATCATCCAGGTAGATCGCGAGCGTGCCCGCGTGGCACTCAGTCTTAAACGGCTTCATCACAATCCGTGGGAGACTGCTCAAATCCGCTACCAGCCAGGACAAATTACCGAAGCTGTTGTGACCAGCATCGTTCCATTTGGTGCGTTCGCCCGCCTGGAAGAAGGTCTGGATGGATTGATCCATATATCTGAGATAGATCAGGGCGGTGCTTTGAACCACCCAGGTGAAGTGCTTCAGGAAGGTCAGCAAATATCTGTGCGCGTCCTGCACGTTGATAGCACCAGGCAGCGATTAGGACTCAGTTTGTGTCTAGATAATGACACAGGCAGCTGAAGAACATCAACAGTGGCTGAGATGAAACCCCATTGGCAAGCACTCATCTGGATATTCGTTGGACTGTTAGCTATTGGCGTTATCTATTTGATCGCCAGCCCGCCGCGTGGAGAATCAATCACCCTTCAGGCGCCCCCATCACCCGCACCCATCCAGGTACATGTCATTGGCGCTGTCATGCACCCCGGTTTGTACAGTCTGCCGGTGGGAAGCCGCGTACAGGACGCCATCGATACGGCAGGAGGATTTTCCAAAGATGCGGATCCGCATGCACTCAACCTGGCCGCATTTATTCAGGATGAAGTACAAATCGTTGTTCCTCAACTCACCCCGACTCAAAATCCTACCCTGATACTCCCTCCCAACACCGAAACAGAATCACCCGGGATTCCTGGTCGCTCACCCACATTGCCTCCATTATTCAGCACACTGATCAACATCAATACAGCCACGCTAGAGGAACTGGATACACTGCCTGGAATCGGTCCGGCTACCGCCGAGAAGATCATTGCATATCGCGAAGAAAATGGACCCTTCCTCACTATCGAGGCGATCCAAGATGTAAGCGGTATAGGTCCGGTGAAGTTTGATGGCATGAAAGATCTGATCACCGTGGGTTATTAGCATTATGTCACAATCCAATCGCAAATCACACGGCACCAAAACCAGCTCGTTTGGTTCACCCGGTCGCTCGAGCCACGACGCCACACCTTTCTACGACCGGGGTCTTTATGAAGGACTGCCCAAAGGGCAGCCCCAACCTTACAGCGAAAACCTGCTGGATGCAGACAAACTGGATCAGATCATCTGCGCTTCTGCCGAAGACATGTCTGATCTACCCGAGAACAGTGTGCATATGATGGTCACCTCACCACCCTACAATGTTGGTAAAGAGTATGACCAGAACCTTACACTCGATCAGTACCTGGTTTTTTTAAGAACGGTATGGGCAGAGGTACAGCGCGTTCTGGTACCGGGTGGGCGTTCGTGCATCAACATAGCCAATTTGGGTCGAAAACCCTACATTCCGCTGCATGCATTCATCATCAGGGACATGCTCGAACTGGGCTTTCTGATGCGCGGCGAGATCATCTGGAACAAAGCCGCCAGCGCCAGCGCATCCACCGCCTGGGGTAGCTGGCTCTCCCCATCCAACCCTACCCTGCGCGATGTCCATGAATATATACTCGTCTTCTCAAAAGGTGGGTTTCGCAGGGAAAACCCCAACGAACGACCGGCGACCATCTCCAGGGACGATTTCCTCGAGCTCACCAAAAGCGTATGGACCTTTCCCGCTGAGTTTGCCAGGAAAGTCGGTCACCCAGCGCCGTTCCCGGTCGAGCTGCCTCGCCGACTGATCGAGTTGTACACATTCAAAGGTGAAGTGGTGCTAGACCCTTTCATGGGCAGCGGACAGACTGCCATCGCCGCCCTGCAGACCGGACGTCATTACGTGGGCTACGAAATCAACCAATCCTATGTCAAACTGGCTGAGGAGCGCATTGAGCAATACCAGTTAGCATAATCCATACTATCTGAACACAAATCCAATTAATCGAAATAAATCTCAAGCCTTGAAGAGTCCAGCTGCAAAGGAGGGGAAATCGGTTGCATAGGCTGTCCGCATAAGTATTGATAATATGCTGCGATTGAAGAACGTAGTAAGTGAGGACGATAAAAGGCGTATAGTGTAAAAGAAAATTGCTAATCCCGGTTCAGCAGCCTTCTCCGAAACACGAACACCCAGGTCAGAAATACCGCTCCCAATCCCAGGGTCGCGATCAGAAAACCTAAGAAGATGTACGGAGCCAGGTTGCTAGGTCCACCTGGTCTCGGTCTTGGCGCTGTGGGAGTGGGTGAGAACCACGGATCAGGCGTGAGCGTGCTGTTCTGCGTGCTTGTCGCTGTCGAAGTGGCTGTTGGTGGAATCTGAGTGGAGGTTGCTGTACCAGTAGCAGTCTGCGTTGCAGTGAATGTAGCTGCCGGTACACCCGGCAATTCATCATCAGTTACCGTAGCGGTTGCGGTGGATGTAGAGGTCGGCGTATTTGTGGGCGTGTTGGTATGGGTCGCGGTTGCTGTTGCTGTCGGCGTGGTTGTATCTGTGGCAGTACCCGTTGCTGTTAATGTTGGCTGCTCCGGGGAAATCGTCGGTGGGGGATAAGGATCCTGCGTTTGAGTTGGAGTTGCAGTCGCGATTGGTGGTGGATAGGGCTGCTGCAAGCGTGATCGCGAACCAAAATTCAACCGACTCCCGACCTCCGACCAATCCACAATGAGCAGAAAGAAGTCACCATCCAATGACCTGACAAAGAAGACCAGCGCCACCAGCAAGAGGCCCATGCAGAACAATAGTAATAATTTCTTAATCGCCGACACTCCTCTATATGCAGTTAATCTTTTATTCAATGCCTTCAATGTAGAACTGTTGCAATACCTGTGCCGGATGCCTTTTTACCTCGAAGAACCAGTTGGCAATGACCACGTAAGTGGAATGTTTGTAGAAAGAAATAATCTATCCATTAAAAATTTCCAGAATTCCTTCAATTCGTCACGCCGCTTCCAGGACGATTGTCATATTCACAGATCCGAATATGAAAGTATAATATATTCCTGATTATGAATATAACAACAACCAAACCAGCAAAAAGAATAAGTAAATTTTTACGCATCATAGACCAGCCTACTCGGATAAATATCCTTCTTATCATCAGTGAAGGTGAGGCTTGCGTCTGCCATTTGGAGGCGATCCTGAAACTACGTCAGGCATATATCTCTCAGCATCTCATGGCATTGCGAGAAGCGGATATCCTTACCACAAGGCGAGAAGGAAGGTATATCTTCTACCGGCTGCGGGATAACAGATTGATAGGATTTATCGAAATGGCAGGATCACTGGCAGGCGTGGATAAAAACGAACTGGAAAGATTAAGACAAAAGGATATCCAGGTTTGCGAATGTCCCAGTTGTGAAGCAGAACAGGGACAGGATCTTTTGTTAGCGAGCAATGATTGATCTGGAGATTTTATGATCGAAAACATCGGTGCATACATTTTGACACTGATACAATCCGGCTGGATGAGCTTGCTGGACTACCTGGCAGCCCATGTACTGCTGTGTCTGCTGCCGGCATTCGTAATCGCGGGCTACATGAGCGCCATGATCCCCAAGGAAATGATCACCCGTTATTTGGGTCCCCGGGCATCCCGCTGGGTCAGCTATCCAGCCGCAGCTATCGGCGGGTTCATACTGGCAGTTTGCTCCTGCACCATCCTGCCCCTTTTCGCAGGCATCTGGAAGCGCGGCGCAGGGCTGGGCGTGGCGATCACCTTTCTGTTCGTCGGACCGGCGGTCAACATCCTGGCCATCGCCTACACGGGCGCAGCCATCGGCATGGACATCGCCATTGCCCGCATTGTGCTCTCGATTGGGTTCGGGATTTTGATCGGACTGATCATGGCATGGGTCTTCCGGAAAGAGGAATCTGCGAGAGCGGCTGAGATGGCAGAAAGCGGGATGTTCGAACAGAAAGCCACGATGAAACCGGCAGTATGGGTGGTATTCCTGCTGCTGATCGGGGTGTTGATCGTGGGGACGTTACAGGTGGCGCTGCTCACCAAGACATGGCTCACCATTCACCTTCAGTTAGAGCTACCCGCAAGTCTGCTGGATGCACTATCGAACTTCAGCCTGACACCACAAGGGGCGCTCCTGATCTTGCTGCTGGTGCTGATCGCACCGGTGGCGTACCTGGGGCTGGAGCATGTCCTGGAACGCTTCAACCGCTGGACCTATCTATCTATCTCCCTGGTAGGACTGACCTTATTGCTGGCAGCCCCAACGATCAGTGAAGGCAGTACCAGGATCGGATTCACGGGTCGCTTCTTCGGTGAGCTGATCCTGCTGGCGGCAATTGGGATCGTAGCGGCGCGCAGTTTTACACAGGACGAACTTGCTGGCTGGCTGTGGGAGACCTGGAAATTCGTTAAGCAGATCTTCCCACTACTGATCATGGGTGTTTTCCTGGCAGGTGTGGTCAAGGTAATCATCCCGGAAAGCTGGATCCAGACCCTGACCGGGCAGAACACTATCTGGGCCAACCTGATCGCGGTGCTGTTCGGGGTGTTCATGTACTTCCCCACCCTGGTGGAAGTACCCATCGCGCGAATGTTCCTGGAGCTGGGTATGAACAAGGGTCCCCTGCTGGCTTACCTGATCGCCGATCCGGCGTTATCCGTCCAGAGCATACTCGTTACCGGCAATATACTTGGTCGCAGCAAGACCCTTGTCTATGTCACACTGGTGACTGTATTCGCCACTCTTGCGGGTTACATATTTGGTCTGACCTTGTCTGTTCTTTAAGTTATGTCTTTACAATACAATTTATTAAACTCACTATTCATTATTCAATTATTCTCATCCCCCTTTCCTTTACCCCTATCTACTTGGAGGCTCCCATGCTCAACATCAAAATCCTCGGCACCGGTTGTGCTAATTGCAGTAAATTAGAAGAGATCACTCGCAGCGCTGCCGCTTACATTGGCATTGAATCCGAGATCATTAAGGTCACGGACTACGCGGAGATCATGAATTACGATATCCTATCCACACCCGGTCTGGTTATCAACGAGAAAGTGGTCTGCTCCGGACGATTACCCACAAAAGGGGAGGTCACCACCTGGCTGGCGGATGCTGAAATGTC
>JAUXFR010000161.1 GCA_030622805.1 Anaerolineae bacterium
AGGTCCTGGAAAGTTCTGGCGGCTTGATTGACGGACTGGATGATCTCAGGATCGGTTCTGGCGGTGAAGAAATCATCGGTCGCCAGGGCGATGCGCCATCCCTGGACTCCGTCCTGGATTGAGGTGATGTAATCGTCTGCGTCGATATTGATTGAAGCGGGGTCGAGGGGGTCGTAACCAGCGATTGCCTGGAGGAGGTGCGCGACGTCCAGGACACGCCTGGCCATCGGTCCGGCATGGTCCAGGTTCCAACTGAGGGGTGTAATCCCGCGCAGGCTGACGCGACCGTAAGTGGGCTTCAATCCGACGATGCCGCAGAGCGAAGCCGGGATGCGGATGGAGCCGCCGGTGTCGCTGCCAAGGGAAGCCAGACACAGCCTCGCCGACAGGGCAGCAGCAGAGCCACCGGACGAACCACCGGATATGCGGTTTATATTCCAGGGGTTGCGGCAGGCACCGTAGTGGGGGTTGACGTTGGTCACCCCCAGGGCAATCTCGTGCATGTTGAGTTTACCGAGCAGGATTGTGCCTTCAGCTAGCAATGAATCCACTACAGCGGCGTTGTTTTCTGGGATGCGGTCGGCGAAGAATTTCGATCCAGATGTTGTGCGCACGCCCTTTGTTTGGTAGAGGTCTTTTATCGCAATGGGGATGCCGTGCAAGGGACCGAGAGATTCGCCATCAGGTGTCTCGCCGCGCAGGATGTCCTCCTGGGCAACTTCAGCCTGGGTGAGAGCGAGTTCTGGTGTCACAGTGATGAAAGCGTTGATCTCAGGATCGAGGGCTTCGATACGCTCCAGGTGGGCGCGGGTGAGTTCGACCGGTGACATCTCTCGTTTCGTGAGTAGGTGCGCTGCTTCGCTGAGGGTCAGGCTGGTGAGGTTCATGGATTGGTTCTCCCTGGGGTTTGGAAAACTTGATTGATGTATTTCGGCGACTCAAGTCGCATCTACAAGGAACACAAAGTCCACCTTCGTGGACTCAAATCCAGGAGAAAGGCGATGGAGGTCGACTTTGTGTAACGTGAATGAAATTCACGCCGGTGCAGTGGTTTCAACCGCCGGATTATGTCACTTTGAAACAGAAGGTTCATATCAGGCAATCTATAGCCCTCTAGTAATATCCTCTGAATATCGCCAAGGACCTGGTCTGGGTTCTGGAAGTGGATGGCATGCATGCCAAGTGATTGCGCTCCATCAATGTTATGCTGGAAGTCGTCGATAAAAATCGCTTCGGAGGGGGAAACCTCAAGCTGCTCGAGGGCTAATTGGTAGATACGAGGGTCGGGCTTCATCAGACCCACTTCTGCAGATATGACCATATCATCAAACGCATCGCTGAATTTTCCTTCACTGGCTATCCAATCGCGCAAGTTGGAGAACGCGTTGCTGAGAAGCCCGGTCTTGTATTGAGCTTTCAGGTCATGGATGTAATTAACCAGATCTCCATCCAGCCTGTCACCTTCCCAGAATTTATCCCAGATTGAATCTATCTCTTCCAGGGTCAGTTTCAACTCCTGGCGTATGTTTTCCAGATGCTGTTGCGTATTGATCTCCCCGAGCTGCGCCATCGTGCCGGAGCGCCCGGCAAAGAATAAAATCTCTAAATCCTTACGAGTCATCCCCATTTGTGCTGCGAGTTCAGCTCGCGGTGCCGGGTCTTCTGTGCGGATAAGTACGCCGCCCATATCCCAGATTATGGCTCGAATTATCATAAGTCCTCCTCCAATATTGATGTTTTGAGTTCCTCCTGACTGCGAGAATTCATTCAGGAAAATTCGTGTTCCATCCCCGTTCAGGCAGCTCCTCTAATAGATCAGCCGCCGTCTGCCATAAATCGAGCGATTGGCCGCGTTTTCTGGAAGCTGTGACGGCTTCTTCTGGCAGGTGTGCGGCTGCAGCTTCTATCTGCTGTCCAGCGGCATCCTCGAACCATCGAGATCCAGAAACGGCCTGGTAGCGCGATACCAGGGAATATAACTCGATTGCCCCTTCGCTATTACCTTCCAACAGCATATGGAGGGCTATGGCTGAGTTCGCTAATATTAATGGGTAAAAAGCACCGATGCTGGTGGTCTTCTGTACGGCTTTAAAAAGAGAAAATTGCGATTCCCTGATTTTCCCTAATCCCAATTGCGCAAGACCCAGGATAGCCAGGCTTCTACACTCTCTCGCTATGTCGCCTAATTTCTTGTTCGCCTCGACTGCTTCGTTTGCTAATTGTTCCGCTTCTTGGTACGATTTTTTGCCCAGAGCCTCCCAGCTTAACAGGAAGAGGGGAAGACCCGCATGTGCCCAGGGACCCATCTTTCGGTAAAGGCTGAGACCCTGCTGACCTGTAACGTATGCTTCATTATATCTTCCTAAATGCAGCAAAGCTAAACCAACGTGTATGGTAGCCCAGGCAAGCAACTGGATATCACCTCTCTGTTGTAATATTTCGATGCTTTCCAGGAGCAAGGTATAGCCTTCATGGACATTGTCCGACCAGATAAGGGTGGCTACCAGGCTCAAACGACCTTTTACACTGCTGTGCCAATCTCCTTCTGCCTGGTAAATCTCATAAGCCTTACGTTCCAATCGCTCGGCTTCCAAATAATCACCCTGGATCTGAGCCACATGGCTCAGATCACTCATCGTCTGGGCAATTTCACTGCGGTTGCCATATTCCTGGCGTAATTCCAACGACTCTCCGAGCATCTTTTCTGCATCCTCGTATGCACCCTGTAATCTGGCCAGATTACCAAGAATCCTGAGTACTTCGCTTAAATTCCATCGATCATCCAGCTCCCGGTACAAATCCAGGCTCTTCTGCAGGAATGTGATTGCCAGATCGGGATC
This sequence comes from Anaerolineae bacterium, assembly GCA_030622805.1. GTDB lineage: Bacteria > Chloroflexota > Anaerolineae > Anaerolineales > UBA4823 > JAUXFR01. The sequence continues at coordinate 2,841 of JAUXFR010000161.1, forward strand.
GGCGTCACGATATATATAACCCCTATTCAGGTATACGAAAGCGCGTTCTGCACGCATATCCTGAGCGACCAGAACGGAGGAATCCAATAATTCCAGGCATTTCTGCAACAGCCGGTCAGCCTGCTTACTGTGTCCCAATCTATCGGAAAAGACGGCCTGCCAGGTTAATATTTTAATGTAAACACGGTGGAAGGGAGCACTCCCATTGAGGGCTTTCGCAGCCAGTTGAAATGCGTGCTCACCCTGTAGATAAAGTCCACTCTTCTTGTTGAAATTCCCAATCATGTCTGCGGCATCCTGGATTTGTTCGAGATTAACTCGCTCAACGGCATACATCCAGGCTACACGGATGTTCTCAATTTCTGATTCAACAGCAATAAGGGCGGATTGATGGGCTTCAGATCTGAAATCAGCTTCTTGTTCTGCGATCCACCGGCAGTAGTAAGCGCTGTGCTGGTTGCGCACCTGTGTATGTGTTAGTGGTATTTTGGCTAACTTCTCGGCTGCATACTGCCTGAGCAGTTCGTGAATCTGGTATCTATCATCTTCCTGGTCATAGCGCAGCAGCGATCTGTTCACCAGGGTGGCCAACATGGGGAGTGATGCACCGGTGATAGACTGGGCTGCCTCACACGTACAACCACCTCGAAAAACGGAGAATCGTGAGAATACATCGCGTTCACCTTCACTTAATCGATCCCAGGTGCTGTCAAAAACCGCTCTCATACTGTGCTGACGCCGTGGGGTGCCGAGCTCATCTGTTTGGAGAAAATCAAGGCTGCCCTGGATTTCGGCAGCTATATCAGCCAGGGAAAGCACATTCGCCCAGGATGCAGCTAACTCGAGTCCTAAGGGCATCCCTTCGACAAGCCGGCAAATTCTGGAAAGGTAGGGGACATCATTGTTCAGCAGTTTGAAGTCGGGTTGGATCCGGCGCGCGCTTTGTATGAAGAGTTCAAAGGCTGGATATTTCGTGATATCTTCACTCTCAAGTGAAAGTGTAAAATCATCCGGATATTCAAGCCCTTCAATCGGATACACCTGTTCTTGGAGGGTTCGCAGACGTTCGCGTGATGTGACGATAATTTGCACATTTGGTGCCTCACGTAAAATGTCGTTTAAAACGCTCACCGCATCCATCAGGTGCTCGAAGTTGTCCAGTATGAGCAGCAGCGTTTTAGAGCACAGGTAATCGAGAAGCTGCTGCTTGGGGGCACGCGTCTGCTGTTTACCTGTTTCAAATTGAAAGTCAAGCGCTTCGGCTGTTGCGGGGACGATCTCGTCAGGCGAGCTGATCGGAGCCAAAGGTACAAAATATACACCATTGACAAAAGGTCCTCCGCGAACTAATTGGTGTTCGGCAGCCGCGATTGCCAGGCGTGTCTTCCCCATACCGCCCGGGCTGACGATGGTTATCAAGCGTTTTTCCGGGTCGGAAATAAGTGCGTCAAGTGTCTCCAAATCCGCCTTACGACCGCCAAAGGGGGTGGGTTGGGGGGGGAGATTGTGTTCAGGGATGCGATCTACAACTTCTTCCTTATCTGGTTGAATAATCGTCGAACTCTCGGATGATTCTACGCTGCGGTTCAACTGCCCGGAGCGAATATTTTCGTATAGTTTAATTGTTTCAGCAGTTGGATCGGCCCCGAGTTCGTTTCGTAGAAGCTCTCGACATGTTTCATAGAGCACAAGGGCTTCGTTTCGTCGCCCGGTAAAAGTCAGTATGGTCATTAAATGCC
>JAUXFR010000152.1 GCA_030622805.1 Anaerolineae bacterium
CGGCGCCCGCGGGTTCTGCCAGTTCTGCATCTGTTTCTGGAATGGGTTTTAACGCATTTATATACAGCGCTACGATCCGATAAATTGCATGTGCGAATTTTGAAAACGGGAGCAGTAATAGGAGCTCCAATGAAACAACCACGTGGAACAGGAACATCCAATATCCCCACACAGGAGGCTCGGGTAAATAGAGGCCGATTTCGATGACAAAACCCGTCACGCCGGCGAGCCAGAGTATGATCAGGAACAGCCAATCAGAGGTGCGCGAATTGCTGTGCGCCGCGTCGGTCTTTTTCCAACGCCTGATGATCAGCACGGTGACTCCATAGACGAAGAGCAAGCCGGCGAGAGTGCCCAGCAGGCGCACTGGAGACCATATTGGAACAAAGGCGCCGGTCGGTTTCAGACCAACGACATCTAAAATCCAATCCAAAACAGTTGCGGCCAGCAAGCCCAGGAAGCCCCACATGGTGGCAGCGTGGACGAACCACTTGCTGAGATACCAACCCTGCACGTTCTCTCTGGCTTCACATTCTTCTCGATAGCGCTTTTGCCCCAGGGATTGGACACCTACTGCATCCCAAAGGGCGCCCCACCAGTTCATCTTCGAGCCGCCAAAGAAGCTTTTCGCTGACAGGTTGTTGGCGCGCCCTACTGTGACCATCATTCGAATGATGCCTATCAGACCGACAGCAAACAGGAAAACAACAGCAATCAGGCCACCGGTGTGGATGAATTCGTAGGGGATAAATTCAAACAGTTTCAGCTGATGGGTGGGCATGGTCACTGTTCGGGTGTACATGAACAAACCTAAGATGAGAGCCAGCACGATTGAGAAGATGATGGCAAACAACGGTGAGCGGCACATCCATTTGCTGAGACCGAAAAGATCATAATGGGTTGTGGCATAGCAACGGGCAGCCATCATGAATCTGGCCGGTTCCGCCTGGCGGGGACAGGTCTCTGAGCATTCGCCGCAGTTGTAGCACAGCCAGAGTTCTTTACTGCCGAGCAGCTCATCCTTCATGCCAATTTGTGCATAGCGGATCAAAGTGCGCGGGAAGCTTTCGTCTTCAGTGGTCATTGAACAGACAGCCGTGCAATTCCCGCAGTTGAAACAAGCATCGACGTTGATGCCGCCGTATTCGTTTAGCTCTTGTAGTAATCCAGGATCAACACGAGTACTCATTTATCTTTCTCCTCTGTGTTGGTATACAGGAAGTACTCACCACTCATTTCGGATTCAGAAACAGTGCCGTATTTTTTTAGCGCAGTCAGATTCCATAAGACGACATGGGTCGGCAGGTCAATTTCCTGTGCGATCTCGGGCACCGTTTTTGGTTCATTCTTGATGCTCTTGTTGATATCTCGATAGATCTTTTTCTGAATCTTAAGCCGTTCCTGTGTGCGTGCGACGGTGTCCTTATGTTTCTCACGCAGTTCCTTTAGCATTTGTGTTCTTTGTTTGGCTTTTTCTCGATCGCTCATGCGCTTACCTCCACCAATTCAGGAAGATCCATGGTAAAGGCATCCACCATGGCCTCATACTGGTCCAATTCCCAGCCCTGAACATTGATCGCCTGGTTAGGGCACGCGCTGACGCAGCAGCCGCAGCCCACACAGTTAGCCGGGGATACAACGGCTTTCTGAACCTCGCTGCCGTTGATTGAGATTGTCTGTAAGGTAATGGCGTCCTCGTAGCTGCAAACCTCTACACACTCTCCCGTGCCGGTGCATTTCTCGGCATCGACCTGGGCTACGAAAGGATCCAGTTCAACGTGACCCTTACCCAAGAGAGCGGCTACCTTGGCGGCTGCAGCTCCTGCCGCTGAACAGCTTTCCTGGATATTCATCGGTCCTTGAGCTGTACCGGCCAACACGATACCTGTCACTGCGGTCTCGATCGGGCGCAGCTTGGGGTGCACCTCCAGCAGGAAGCGATCTGTCCCCCGCGAGATCTTCAACATCTGGATCAGATCATCAACCTGTCTGGGCATCATACCTACAGCCAGCACAACCAGATCAGCTGCGATTTCAACCTCTTTACCCAATGTCAGGTGATCCTTGAATCTTACTAGCACGGGATGGGTATCCCCTTTCGGGGCGGCGACCACTTCTGGAATTTCATCGTCGTGGAAGCGGAAGAATGTCACAAAATTCTCGGCAGCGTTCATATAGTATTCCTCGTGACCGCGGCCGTATGTGCGGATATCCTCGTACACATCATAAATATTTATCTGCGGGAAACTTTCTTTGATCTCGTTCTCAGCCTGGAGCGAGGCCGTGCAGCATACCCGCGAACAGTAATTGTTAACGTTTCCATCGGGCTGCGGCTCGTGGACTCCTTCAATTTGCCGACTGCCGACACAGTGGATCAGGGCTATGTCGCGCACGGGATGACCGTTCCATTCAAACTTTCCTCCGTCACCATTCAGTGCTAAGAGGCGGATAAATTGGGGCAGTGTAACTACTTCGGGAAGTACTCCATACTCGTACTCGCCCTGGCGCGGTTCGTAAGGATTGAAACCGGTGGCTAATACAATTGCGCCGACGGTAAGGTCGAAAGTCTTGGGGTTATTTTCCAGGATGATGCTTTCCCCGTTAATGTTCAATGCTTCGTCGTTGTAATTTTCCCAATCGACAGCGGGCGATGGCGGGTAGCACCCTGGGTATTTCTGATAGATAACCTTACGCTTGGTCAAGCCGTAATTGTATTCGTCGGGAACTTGGGTGGTGCAGGCAGCCATGGCGGCTTCAGCAATGTCGTCGCTTACACCACGCGATTGCTGCTCAATTGTCAACTTGAAATCGCCGACGTAACCTTTTACAGCGGTTAATTCGGCACCTGTATAGATTGTGATGTTGGGGTGGGTCACGACCTTCTCGATCAGGTCGTGCAGTGTATCGCGCGCCACCTCGCCGGTGGGGAAGATGTGCTCTAGTTGAGCCATGCGACCGCCCAGGAAGGGCGATTTTTCGATCAAGGTGACCCGGATCCCTCGCCGGGCGATGTCTAGCGCAGAGCGTAATCCAGCGACACCACCTCCGATCACCAAGGCGTGCTGCTCGGCATCCAGGCGGATGGGCTCGAGGGGTTTGAGCAGTTTGGCTTTGGCAAGGCCAGCCGCCATCAGGCGAAATGCTTTATTAGATGCGCTTTTAGGGTCATCGTGGTGTACCCAGGAATCCTGTTCGCGGATACCCACATGGTAATAATAATAGGGGTTCAGACCAGCGCGGGCGACTGTACCCCGGAAAGTCTGTTCGTGCAGGGATGGAGCACACGCTCCGATCACTACCCGGTTGACACCTTTTTCCTTGATATCCTTCTCAATTAACGATTGACCAGCATCCGAGCACATTGACATGTCCGTGCGCGAGACCACCACATTTTCTAATTTCCCTAAAGTCTCAGCAACCCTGGGGCAGTTGACCACATCGCTGATATTACCGCCGCAGTGGCAGGTGTATACACCAATCCGGATTTCCTCGTCGGAGGATTTATTTTTGTTTTTTTCTTTCTCGGAGAGATCGGATTTTTTAGGCATGAGCGCGCTCCATTTCTTCAGCAGCAGGTATTGGCGCAGCATGTCCATTTTTGTGGACCTCGATATAGGCAGCTGCCTCTATCGCCGCGTCACCCGCAGTGACGATGCTGTCCACAATATCCATCGGTCCACCTGCTGTTCCGGTGACGAAGATGCCTGGACGATCGGTTACGGCAGGTGAGCTATTCGGTGATGGCACGGATACAAAACCATCATCGGCAATAGGGACGCGGTAAACAGGCTGTGGATTATCGCCAGGCAGCATTCCAACCGACAGCACAACCATATCGTACGTTCTTTCCACCACCCGCGCACCCTCTTCGATCAGCTCAACCCGTACAACCGGATTCTGATCCTCATCTTCGGTGATTATGGCGACTTTACCTTTGACGAATTCAATCCCCATGGCTTTGGCATTCTGGAAGAATTGCTCGTAGCCCTTGCCAAATGTGCGGATGTCCATGTAATAGATGGTAATGTCGGCTAATGGCAGCGATCCGGAGATCAGCATGGCTTGCTTGACGGCATACATGCAGCAAACCCGTGAGCAGTATTCAACACCGAGTGTCTCGTCTCGCGAACCAGCGCATTGCACATAAGCGATTGATTCTGGCTCTTTTCCATCTCCCGGGCGTAATATTCTCCCGTAAGGTCCTGTAGGGGCCAACAGCCTCTCCATCATCAGACCATCAATGACATTGTGGAGCTGACCGGCGCCGTATTCAACTTTTGCATCCCGCGGTGTGATCTCATATCCAGTCGCCAGTACGATGCTTTGGGTTTGAATCTCGAATTCCTCGGGAACCTGAGTGAAATCAATGCAGTCTTCTACCGGGCAGGCTTGCTCGCACTTACCGCACAATATGCAGTTGTCCATGTCCAACACAGCGATCTGCGGCACAGCGGTTGAAAAAGGAACGCGCACTGTCCGGATGGCGCCCATGTCCATATCAAAAGCGGAGGGCAAATCGATCGGGCAGGCATATTCACATAAGCGGCATACAGTGCAGGTGTCTTCATTGACGTAGCGCGGTTTTTTCAGTATCTGAGCTGCGTAGCTATCCTGGATAGCTTCCACAGCTGTGACTTCGCAGTATGTAAACAGGC
>JAUXFR010000025.1 GCA_030622805.1 Anaerolineae bacterium
CCGGCTGGCACCGTAAACAGCATATCCACCGGGCACCATTCTATTATGTGGAATATGGTCTTGCTCAACTCGGTGCTGTCCAGGTTTGGAAACACGCTCTAAAAGACCAGGCTGAAACTGTTGAAAATTATCGAAAAGCTCTCAGCTTAGGTGGTACAGCCACCCTTCCGGAACTCTACAGGACTGCTGGTGCGAAATTCGCTTTTGCCAAAAAAACGCTTGGAAAAGCCGTTAAGCTTATTGAAAGGAAGATCCAAGAATTAGAAAGCGGAGAGAAATAATTTAAGCGATTGACCTGCGATATCGTAAACCAATTCGGTTGCCACCTTCCGGTAGAGGTTATAATATGTCTCCACAACATGTGGGAGAACTCTTGATACCTGGGTATTCATAATGGAAAAAACGAAATTAAAAGTAGTTATCCCAATGGCTGGTCTGGGTACACGGCTGCGTCCACAAACATGGAGCAAACCCAAACAGCTGGTCAGCGTTGCGGGAAAGACCGTTCTGGATCACGTGCTGGATAGTCTCTCCACCTTACGAGAATCGTATGATATCGAACTGATCAATATTGTCGGATATTTGGGAGATCAGATCGAAGAATACGTAAGCACCAACTACCCGGAGTATGTATCATATACAGTGTTCCAGGAGGATCCACTCGGTCAATCTCACGCCATCCAGTTATCCAGTGAGTACCTTACGGGGCAAATGCTGGTTGTTTTTGCAGACACTCTTATCGAGAGCGATCTTTCCTTCTTAAACAAGGAGACTGCTGATGGCATCGCGTTTGTAAAACCCGTCCCAGATCCTCGCCGTTTTGGTGTGGCAGAGATTGACCAGGAAGGATACATTACACAGTTGATCGAAAAACCTGCCGATATGAGTAACAACCTGGCAGTGGTCGGTTTTTATTATTTTAAAGATGCGCAGGAATTGCTCTCCGCCATCGATGAACAAATGGATCGTAAAACCCAACTCAAGGGTGAGTATTACCTGGTTGATGCGATTAATATCTTATTGGAACGAGGTCTGAAGATGCGCACTGAAAAAGTGGGACTCTGGCTCGATGCGGGCACACCTGAAGCGCTGCTGAAGACAAACCGATATCTCCTTGAACATGGACGCGATAACAGCGCGCTTTCTGATGAGCGGGAAAACATCGCTGTCATCCCACCGGTGTTTATCCATCCCAATGCCAAAGTTTCGCACTCGATTATTGGACCTTACGTTTCGATCGGTTCCGGCTGTAGAGTAGAATACAGCATCATTAAGGATTCAATCCTTGAAGACGAAGCCTGGACGGAAGGCGTAATCCTGGAGGAATCACTGGTTGGTCGTCGGGCGCACCTCACACGTCGTGCAGGCAAAATTAACGCTGGTGACGATACCATCGTTACGCTTTAACCAAATGAACGACCAAGTATTTTGCCAATCCAGCAGCGAATACGCTGAACGCCCAACAGCCTTTGAATGGGAAGGAAACCGACTTGAAATCGCGAAAATCCTCAATCGCTGGCGAACGCCGCAGAAAAAAGTTTTTCAAGTCCTCACAACAGATGAGCGACTTTTCGTGCTTGGATACAACGAGACAACCGAATCCTGGGAGATAGACCAGGAATAGGATAAAGGAGATAACGTGAAACATAGTTACCTGGCTCACCGTGTCGCAGCGTTGAAACCATCTGGCATCCGCAAATTCTTTGATATTGTCGCAACGATGAAGGATGTAATATCCCTCGGTATCGGAGAACCGGATTTCATTACACCGGATCCAATCCTTCGGGCAGGTATCGCATCTCTGCAAGCAGGCGAGACCCATTACACGTCAAATCTGGGTGTAATGGAACTGCGGCAGCAGGTTGCGCTGTACATGATTGACCGGTATGGAGTTTCGTACGACCCTGCTACGGAGGTACTCATCACGGTTGGCGTATCAGAAGCGCTGTACCTGGCAATGACAGCGATCCTTAACCCGGGGGAAGAGGTTCTTGTACCGTCCCCATGCTTTGTCGCTTACCCGGCAGAGGTGATCCTGGCAGGTGGTACCCCAATTGAAATACCCACATATGCGGAACACGGATTCATGCCACAACCCGATGATTTAGAAGCCGCCATAACTCCGCGCACCAAAGCTATCCTGATCGGCTATCCCAACAATCCAACCGGCGCTGTTGCCACGCGGGAATCCTTACTCGAAGTTGCGCGGATCGCGCTTGATCACGACTTGATTGTGATTTCTGACGAGCTTTATGACCAGTTGATTTACGATGTAAAGCACGTCAACTTCCCCGCCTTACCGGACATGTGGAAGCGTACGATCCTGTTGGGTGGATTTTCGAAGAACTACGCCATGACCGGTTGGCGGATCGGGTTCGCCTGTGCACCTGCTAGTATCTTACAGGGACTTGCGCGAGTGCACCAGTTCACAATCATGTCTGCCCCAACAACTGCGCAAGCCGCCGCCCTGGCTGCGCTGCGAGAAGGGAGTGAATCTGTGGAGGAGATGCGCCAGGAGTATGATAGACGACGCCGGCTGATTGTTAATGGATTGAATGAACTGGGGCTTTCAACATTTGAACCTCATGGTGCTTTCTATGCCTTTCCAAGTGTTGCTGCCAGTGGAATGGACGAAGAGACGTTCGCCCAAAAATTGCTCGAAGAACAGCGCGTGGCTGTTGTACCCGGTACTGCATTTGGATCTGGTGGCGAGGGGCACGTTCGCTGCTCATACGCGACAGCATACGAGAAAATCGAAGAAGCCCTGCACCGGATGGAGAATTTTATGAGGCGGTATGGATAGATAATTCTGTAGAAGGTAACTACTACTGTTTGTTATTTATCATCACAGGAAAATGCAGAAAATTACCCGTTTGAAATTCGATCAGCTTAAACCTAATTCTCGCAAATCAATGCCGACCTTAATTCACCTGTAAACCATGAAATTTGAACCGGTAATCGGTCTTGAGATCCATGCAGAATTGGCAACGCGCTCGAAGATGTTCTGCAGTTGTCCGGTAATCGACATTACTCAATCTGAACCGAACAGTGCGGTATGCCCGATCTGCGCTGGCATGCCGGGTGTGCTGCCGGTTGTGAATAAACGTGCGGTTGAATTTGCGCTGAGGGTAGCGCTCTCACTCAATTGTAAAATTAACTCCACCAGCACCTTCGCAAGGAAAAATTACTTCTATCCCGACCTGCCAAAAGGTTATCAAATCACCCAATACGAACAACCCCTGGCGATCAATGGGCAACTGACCATATCGCTGCCCAGTGGTCAGCGTACCATTGGAATTCGACGCGTGCATCTTGAGGAAGATACGGGGAAACTTACACATATTCAGAACCAGAATAATGGACACGCAAGATCATACTCACTTGTCGATTTGAATCGAGCAGGCATTCCGCTGTTGGAAATCGTTACAGAGCCAGATTTTCGCAGCGCTGAGAGCGTTCGATTTTTCGCTGAATCTCTTCGATCCATTCTAAGATACCTGGAGGTAAACAGTGGTGACATGGAGAAAGGTGTCATGCGGATCGAACCAAATGTTTCCGTACGTCCAACCGGCAGCGCTGCACTCGCAACACGCACCGAGATAAAAAATCTAAACAGCTTCCGTTCGCTGGAACGTTCGATTGATTTCGAAATCCACAGGCAAATCCGCTTAGTCGAGCAGAATGAAGAGATCATTCAACAAACTATGGGGTGGGACGAGAAGCGTGAGGTGACCATTCCACAACGAAGTAAAGAAGAAGCGCACGACTATCGCTACTTTCCAGAACCAGATTTACCTCCACTACAGGTAGAACAAACTTTTATTGATGAGGTAAAATCTCGGCTGCCAGAACTACCAGATGAGAAGTTCGTTCGTTTTCAAAAGCAGTACAACTTGAACGCTTATGACGCTGGAGTACTGGTTAGCGAGAAAAGTATCGCTGATTATTTTGAAGCGGCTGTACAATCTATCCCGAATACCAATCCAAAACTGGTCGCGAATTGGATGATGGGCGAATTGTTTGGTCTGATGAACAAGGAAGGTATTGGGATAGAAGAAATCATTATCTCACCCAATTCGTTGTCAGGCTTGATACAATTAGTTTCGAAAAACGAGATAAACCAGAACACAGGCAAGAATGTTCTCGCCGAGATGTTTGCGACAGGAAGATCCGCTGAAGTGATTGTAGATGATCGCAATCTCCGACAAATTTCAGACGATACCATCATAAGGAACATTGTGGATAGTGTATTAGCAGAAAACACTGAGCAGGTAAAAATTTATCTGCAAGGCAAAGAAAGTATTTCAAAGTGGCTGTATGGGCAGGTCATGCGCCAAGCGAAAGGAAAAGCAAACCCACAAATTGTGCAAAAACAGCTTGACGAACAGTTGTCAGCGCTTAAGAACACTTATCGATCATAATATCTATCATCAGGAATAAGGAGAGCCTCGCATGTCAGAATTAATCAATGCATTTGATATGGCGCAAAGCCAGTTCGATCATGTGGCAGATTTATTAGGATTGGATCCAGAAGTCGGTGAAATGCTGCGCTGGCCAACGCGCGAGTTTAAGTTTATGATCCCGGTCCATATGGATGATGGCAACATCCGTGTTTTCTTTGGCTACCGCGTTCAGCATAACGACGCGCGCGGACCGGCGAAGGGTGGTATTCGATTCCATCCTTCAGAGACCCTGGACACAGTAAGAGCACTGGCAATGTGGATGACCTGGAAAACCGCCATCGCAGATATTCCGCTTGGAGGCGGAAAAGGAGGTGTCCCAGTAGATCCCGCGACGCTGTCTGTCATGGAGAAAGAGAAGCTTTGCCGGGGTTGGGTAGACCAGATTTGGCGCAATATTGGACCCCGGCAGGATGTGCCCGCACCGGATGTGGGAACAACGCCTCAGATGATGGGATGGATGATGGACGAGTACTCCAAATTATCAGGCGAGTACACCCCCGGAGTGATTACGGGCAAGCCGGTGGGGGGCGGCGGTTCACTGGGACGCACCGAAGCAACTGGTTTCGGCGTTATCTACACAGTCCGGGAGGCAATGAAGCACCTAAACTTGGATCCAATGGAATCAGTTGCTGCTATTCAAGGATTTGGTAATGTCTCCCAATTCGCGTCGATTGGTTTCAGCGAACTGTTAGGAGGAAAGGTGGCCTGTGTATCCTATTGGGACAATGCAGACCGGGTACCGTATACCGTTAGTCACCCAGGTGGAATCGATGTTCGCTACTTGATTTCCATAACCGACCAATATGGCACGATCAACAAAGATAAGGCTCTTAAAGTCGGATATGCCCTCGAGGATGGGGATGAATGGATCACGAAAGATGTAGACGTGCTGATACCTGGTGCATTAGAAGGACAGATCAACGCCGAAACTGTACAGCGGATCAGCGATCGTGTACGTATTGTAGCAGAAGGTGCCAACGGACCGACCACACCCGAAGCTGATAGTGTTTTAGCAGCTAATGATGTCTTCCTGATCCCCGATTTCTTATGCAACGCTGGCGGTGTCACTGTTTCTTATTTTGAAGGAGTCCAAAACGATTACAATTATTATTGGACGCGTGAGGAAGTTCTAGAACGGCTGGACACCAAACTAACAACGGCATTTGACAATGTGCTGAAACTTTCGAGTGGAGAAGGCGTGTACATGCGAGATGCGGCTTATATGGTCGCAATCGCAAAAGTCGTCGAGGCTATGGAGCTGCGTGGTTGGTTATAATTATCTACATATGCTGACATTTACAACACATCCATCCGGTTAGAAACGAGCCAGCTTCTGGCATTTTTATGCCACTCATTGTATACTCTTGGTAATAATTCCGAGGAGAGGACCGCCATTATGAAAGTAACCGTACTACAAGAGAATCTGGCTCATGGCTTGAACATCGTAGCTCGTGCCGTTGCTGCACGCAGCACCTTACCCGTTTTAGGCAATATTTTAATAGCGACAGACGAAGGACGGCTGCGTCTCTCAGCTACAAATCTCGAAATGGGTATCACCTGCTGGATTGGTGCGAAAATTGAAGAAGATGGCTCCACGACAGTGCCCGCGCGGACTCTTACAGATCTGGTCAGCACGCTGACAGATAAACAGGTAGAAATGTCGCTCACCATCCGCACCCAAACACTCAACCTGCGATGCGGCGACTCAAACACAGACATTAAATGCATCGATTCCCAAGAATTCCCGCCAATGCCAGTGGGGGAGCTGGCAGATGGACTGCAGCTCAATGTAGCCGATCTGAAGAAAATGATCAACCAGGTAGTCTTCGCTGCTGCTACAGACGAAGCTCGTCCAATCCTTACCGGTGTGCAGATAAAGATTAAGGACAATCATATTACCCTCGCATCTGCAGATGGTTTCCGCCTCTCCGTTCGTGATGCTGAGATATCATCTCCGGTATCCCAACCCATTCAGGCAATTATTCCCGCCCGTGCCCTTGGCGAATTAGCACGCATTGCTGCCGAAGGTGACGAAATCGTAAATATGTCCATTCCATCCGGGCGTGGGCAAGTGATCTTCCGTATGAAGGATGTAGAACTGGTCTCACAACTGATCGAAGGTACATTCCCTGACTTTGAACAGATCATCCCACGACGATTTGATACACGGGCAGTGCTTTCCACATCTGCTTTCTTGAAAGCTTGTAAACAGGCAGAGATATTCGCACGTGAAGGTTCGCACATAGCAAAAATCAACATCAACCCCGGAGACGAATTGCAGCCAGGTACCATGGAAATCTCCGGGCAATCCGAGGAAACTGGTTACAGCGAAAATGTTGTAGATGCCAGCATAGAAGGCCCACACCTTTTAATCGCATTCAATGTACGATTTTTAAGAGAAGTCCTGGATGTGATCGATACACCAAACGTCGCTCTGGAAACGACTTCCGATACAAGCCCCGGCTTAATCCGCCCGGTCGGCAACAGCCAATTCCTGCATGTGATCATGCCCATGCACCTGGGTGGCTAATCCACCGCAGCACCCAGCCGCCAGAGGGCGAACAAGCCTGACCCCTGAGCGGGGGATAAGTTCTATGGCATTACCTCCAGCTTCAACTGACCGCACACTTCACATCTATCTCTCTCTGGCTCAATATCCCATCCTAAGCACTCACATTCGTTCCCGTATGCGGAGCGAATTATTCGAGCGTGGTATTATAAAACCCAAGGCATTCGAGCGCGAGGTACGTAAAAAGGCTATCCGATCCCAGGCTCTGGAAGGCTTGCATGATCCGTACACAGAAGAACCGACCGAAATCTGGGAGATGCGGCTGATGCGCGTGCGAAGTCACCTGACAGATTTCTACTTTGCTTACAATCTACCCTATGAATTGTTCGAAGACATCGTCAGGGAAACATTGGCTGAACGTGACGCAAGCTCGCTAGAATTCCAGATATCTTTCAATCCCGAGCTTGCACCACAAAACATGTTATTTGAACAGGTGCACGCGATCGAGAAGATGCCGCCCGAAGAACGCTTTCAGGCGGAAGCCCGTCTTCAGGAAATCAAAGTCGTGCTAATCCGAACCCTGATCAGCGACCAGTTGGGATATGTAAAGATCGCGAAAAATTGGTTCACGGTTAAAGATCTGCAGCATATCCGCACAAACAAAATTGGACAAGGGAAAATCGGCGGCAAAGCCGCCGGAATGATGCTGGCAAATCGCATCCTGCAAGAAGTGGGTGATGACGAATTACGTACCTGTCTAAAAATTCCCCAATCTTTCTTCATTGGTGCGGATCTGACGTACTCATACATGGCTTTAAATGGCTTGATGCACTGGTCCGATCAAAAATATAAGCTTGAAGAACAGATTCGTGCGGAATATCCAAAATTGCAGCAGGAATTTCTGCAAGGTGAGTTTCCAATCGATATATTGGATCGCTTACGAGAACAGCTTGATCAAATCGGTAACCAACCATTAATCGTAAGGTCTTCCAGTTTATTAGAGGACAACTTCGGCACATCGTTTGCCGGGAAATATGAGAGCCATTTCTGCCCAAATCAGGGGGACATTGAAGATAATCTGCGTGAACTCACAAACGCTATAAAGCGTATTTACGCCAGCAGCTTGAATCCGGATGCGCTCATCTATCGGCGGGAAAAAGGGCTGCAAGATTACGATGAACGTATGGCGATACTTGTACAGACCGTCCAGGGTGAACCTTACGATCGATACTTTCTCCCCCATGCCGCCGGCGTCGGATTCAGCCGCAATCTTTACCGCTGGTCGCCCCAGATCCGCAGGGACGATGGCTTCGTTCGGCTGGTTTGGGGATTAGGTACACGGTCAGTGGATCGAGTTGGAGATGATTATCCAAGACTTGTGGCTTTAAGCCACCCTTTGCTGCATCCAGAATCTTCACCAAAAGCAATTAATAAGTACTCCCAGCAGTACGTTGACCTGCTCGATCTTGAACAAAACTCCTTCAAGACTTTGCCGATCCAGGAAGTATTACAGGGACGCTATCCCGTGCTGCGATTTATCGCCCAGGTGGATCAGGACGGATACCTGGCACCATTGCGGACAACCGTAAGCGCTGGCAACACAGATAACCTTGTACTCACCTTCGATGAACTGCTGCGGCGCACCCCCTGGCGAAGCGGTTATCGAGCATGCTGCAGCTTCTGGAAACGCATTACCAGGCACCCGTCGGTACCGAATTTACTGTGCAAATCGTGGACCCAACGGCTTCTCAACCCGAGATTCTGATCTCGCTGGTTCAATGCCGTCCGCAAAGTCACCTGTTGGAAAGTGATGCACACCTACCCCATAAAATACCCCACGAAGATATTGTCTTCGCAACCTCGCGCATGGCGCCGCAAGGCAGGGTGGATCGTATCCGATACGTGGTCTTTATCTCTCCGGAGGGTTATTTCTCGATAGAGACACCAGCGGCACGGTCAGAATTATGCCGGGCACTGGGGCGACTGAATAAAGCGCTCGCGGATGAAGTTTTTATCTGCATTGGTCCGGGTCGATGGGGTTCCAATAACCCAGATCTGGGTGTGAATGTCGGATATGGAGACATCTTCAATACCAGAGCGCTGATAGAACTGGCTGGAGAAGGGATCGGTTCCGCTCCTGAAGCTTCCTTCGGTACGCACTTCTTTCAAGATCTGGTTGAGTCAAATATTTATCCTCTTGCGATCTATCTGGATGATAAAGACGTGATCTTTAAGCGAGATTTCTTCTACAATACACCCAATCATTTAGCAGATCGGCTGCCTGATGAGAAAAAACCATCGGACTGCTTACGATTGATCGAGGTATGCTCATACAGGAAAGGGCATCACCTGGAACTGATCATGGATGATGAACGTGGACGCTCCGTCGCGTTTTTGATGCCAGATTAAAACTCGCTCGGACATAATGAACCCGTTTTCTATCTGTACAAAGAGGTCGATTGAGTTA
>JAUXFR010000055.1 GCA_030622805.1 Anaerolineae bacterium
AAGAACGTGAGAGTCGCTGGATAAGAGATAGTGAAGAGTAAGTATTATTATGCCACCTATCTTGATTGATACGAACGTTCTTGTATATTCCTGTGATCCGGCAGATATTTCACGCCAGGATAGCGCTCTTCACATATTACTCGATTCTGCCATGTTAAGGGTGGGGTGTGTGAGCGTTCAAAATTTAGCCGAGTTTATGAATGTGACGACGCGGTCATTGAACCCAATCTTATCCCCGCAGGAAGCACTCTTACAGATAGAGCGACTAATCCAATCGTTTACGGTCTATGACCTGACATCTGCTGTGATAATGGAGGCAGGAAAAGCAAAACGTGATTACATGCTGTCGTACTACGACGCTCAAATCTGGGCTACTGCCAGGCTCAATCAAGTGCCGGTCGTGTTCAGTGAGGATTTCAATGACGGGCTGGTGCTTGAGGGGGTACGTTTTGTGAATCCCTTTGGACAGGATTTCGTGTTCGAGGATTGGGTTTAATTCGTAAAATATTTCCAGCGGGGATGCGTGAGAAAC
The DNA here is from genome assembly GCA_030622805.1 of Anaerolineae bacterium. Classification (GTDB taxonomy): domain Bacteria; phylum Chloroflexota; class Anaerolineae; order Anaerolineales; family UBA4823; genus JAUXFR01. The sequence continues at coordinate 533 of JAUXFR010000055.1, forward strand.
AACCGGGAATTACCTCAAACATTCCACAGGTGATCAAAAAAATTTTATACGGATGATGATTGGCAGGGAGACCCAAAGGTATGATTTTAACGCCTAAGGTGCCACGCACTTCCAACCCGGGCATGAAGTTTTTCACGTTTCATCGCAAATCTAGCCTGTACTTTATGTTAGATTATAAGTGCGTGGCACCTGGGTGGTCATAGGTTTCGCTTCACGCCAAGCACCAGCTCCTGCTGGTCCACCTTGTGTGTATCGGTGTATGCGTCATCAGGCGGCTCAGCGTTTACAAGCTCAGTCGTCAACGTCTCCGTTTTGATGTAATCGCCCCAGGTCACGAACACCTGCGTCAGGTCGCTCTCAGCCTGGTAGTAGGTGGTGATTCGGTCAGCGATGTCGAAGTCGGCTGCTTTGCGCATAGCCTGGATGCGGCGCACAATCTCTCGCGCTAGACCTTCCGCGCGCAGTTCAGGCGTCACGCTGGAATCGACTGCCACGGTGACCTGTTTGTCGGAGGCGACAGCCAGTCCTTCAGCGGGTACTGTCTGCACCAGGACCTCCTCCGGAGAAAGCTCAACTGTCTGGTCTTCCAATTCAATTGAGATCGAATTGCCGGCAAGAACGCTGGCTGCGATCGTTGAGGGGTCAGCGCCTGCCAGAGCGGAACGAACTTTGGGAAACTGCGCTCCAAATCGTGGGCCGAGCATCTGGTTGTTGGGCAGGATGCGGTAATCCACCAGTATCCCGGGATCGTCCACGAATTTGAAAATTTTTACATTCAATTCATCGACGATAATGTCCACGAATTCCTGGTCCAGGGTGCGCTTTCCACCTGCATAAGCCATGGCTTTAGCGAGCGGTTGGCGTACCTTCAAGGCAGCGTTGTTCCGGGCGCTCAGCCCCACGCTGGCGACCTGCCTGGCCAGTAACATCTGGTCCAGTAATCCATCGTCGATGATATCACTGTCGGACTGCGGCCAACTGGTGTGGTGGATGCTGGCGTTTGCCTTGGGGTAGACAGATCGCACCAGGTTCTGGTACATGGTTTCGGTGACGAATGGTACGAAGGGTGCCAGCAAACGGGTGAATTTAACCAGCACGTGATAGAGCGAGGTATAGGCGGTATTCTTGTCGCTGTCGTGTTCGCTTTTCCAGAAGCGGCGCCGGCTGCGGCGCACGTACCAGTTGGTCAGGTCGTCGAGGAATGCCTCGATGACGATTGTGGCTGCGAGCGGGTCGGAGTTCTCTATTGCATCTGTGACGGGTGGGATGATCTGGTTCAGCCGTGCCAGGATCCAACGATCGAGCAGGTTGTTGCTGAGCGGGGTGGGGCCTTCGGGGTGATCTGGGTTACCAGCAATTCCTGGCTCCCATCCATCTAAATTAGCGTAAGTGACGAAGAAGCTGTAAACATTCCAGAGCGGGATCATGAAGTGACGGCGTGTCTCATCACCTTTGCTGTAACCGAAAAGCAGGTCGTTCTCGGGTTTGTGCGCACAGAACAACCAGCGCATCGTGTCCACGCCCATCCTGTCGGCGGCTTCGTTGAATTCGATGGCGTTGCCCCATGATTTGTGCATGGCGCGTCCGTCCTCAGCAAGCAAGGTGGCGTAGCCAAAATTTTCCATAAAGGGTGGGCTGTTGTCCATCACGGTGGCCATCGCCAGCAGGCTGTAGAACCAGTTGCGGAACTGCCCGGGGAAAGATTCGCTGATCCAGTCTGCCGGGTACCATTTATTCCAGAATTCCTGGTTTGCCCGATACTGCAGTGTACTGAAGGGCACGATGCCAGCATCCAGCCATGGATCGCCCACGTCGGGTATTCGGCTGGCAGTCCCGCCGCAATGAGGGCACTCGATTTTTACTTTGTCGATGTGAGGACGGTGAGGTGTGTGTCCATCAAAGTCCTCCCACCCGGCGATGGCGCGTTCCTTGAGTTCGATTTCGTCGCCAATGACCTGGTACTCTTCGCAATCCTTACAGACCCAGATTGGAAGCGCCAGCCCCCAGAAGCGTTTCTTGCTGATCATCCAGTCGTGCATATTACGCAGCCAGTCCAGTTCACGAGCGTGACCGAACTCGGGGATCCAGCGAATCTGGTCCACCACAGCCATAATTTGATAGCGCAGGCTGTTATCTTTTTCTTCGGCAGTAACTTCGGAACGCTGCTTGTCGTACAGCTCGCCCATGTTGATGAACCACTCGTCCACCAGACGGAAAACCAGCTCGGTCTTGCAGCGCCAGCAGGTAGGATAGCGGTGAGTATACGGTTCTACCTGGTAGAGGAAACCCTTTCGCTCTAGGTCTTCGAAGATGGGAGTGGCGACATCGGAGACATGCATGCCGGTCAACCAGTCAAAGCCTTCCACAAAATAGCCTTCATCCTCCAGCGGAGCAATCAGCGGGAAACCAAGTTCTCGACCCAGTTCGAAGTCTTCTGCACCACAGCCCGGGGCGATATGGACGATGCCGGTACCCTCCGTCTCGCCAACTTCGTCCCAGATGATGATCTGGTGTTCCTGGGCGGCACTATGCTCGATATCACGTATGAGTTCTTTCAGGCGCGTGAGTCCTCCAGGTTTCTGAGCTGCGGGCATGTCATCAAACGGACCATCGTAGGACCATCCGACCATCTCTTCGCCTTTCAGTTCATCCAACACCTGGTAATCGCCGCGCAGCATGTGCAGCGTGGCTTTGGAGAGATACAGCACCTCGTCACCCTGGCGTACCTTTGCATAATCCAGGTCTGAGCCGACCGCCGCAGCGACGTTGCTGGTCAGCGTCCAGGGCGTCGTTGTCCAGACCAGCAGCGATTCTGGCAAACCATCATCGGTTCTTCGTTTTCCGTCGCTTGCTCTAAGCGGAAATCGCAGCGTCACCGAGCGATGTGTCAACTCTGCATATCCATCCGTGATGATCTCGTGCTGACTGATAGCGGTGGCACAGCGCGGGCACCAGGGCATCACATCAGCGCCGCGGTAGATCCAACCCTTTTGCCAGCATTTCTTCAGGAAGGACCAGATCATGTAGTTGTTCTCGTTGGAGAAGGTGAAGTAGCTGCCACCGAGCTCTGGAAGCCCCAGACGATCTACTACCTGCTCGACTGTGCCTGTGATCGTGCCTCCCGGACCTGTGTAGGTAATCACCTGGTTGGGATCCGAGAGCATTTTTTCTGACAACATGCGCAACTGGTCGGGATCATTCCACTCCATCCAGTAGCCCAGGCGAATGGACTGCTCTGTCTGCACTGCGGCATACTTGAGGACGCGCGCTTTGCACTTACGTACGAATTCCTCCAGACCGTAGTCCTCGATGTCTTTCTTGTTGGTGAAACCCATCTCGCGCTCTACGTTGACCTCGACCCACAGCCCCTGGCAGTCGAAGCCGTTCTGGTAGCGCAGGTTGTGACCCTGCATGGTCTTGAAACGCAGCATCAGGTCCTTATACGTGCGCCCCCAACCGTGATGCACACCCATGGGGTTGTTAGCGGTGATGGGTCCATCGATGAAGGACCATTTCGGATCGTCTTGATGCAGACGGCGCATTTCGTTGAAAGCATCCGTCCGCTGCCAGAAATTAAGCAGCTCCCGCTCCTGGGCGGGGAAGTCGACTTTGTTGGATACGTTTTGGAAGGGCATGATTCCTCCGGAATAGTGATCAGGTAATTTGGTAATCGGGCAATTAGTTGATTAGGTAATTAGGCAATTAGGTATCAGGTAATTTGGTGATCAGTTGATCAGGTTGTGTTGTAACTATGCCGCGAAGGTTAAAGGGCATAACTGAACGAGATGCAAGAACAACCTGGTTACCTGATAGACGAAGTCCAGATAACCTTAAGAAAACACTCTCGTCCCTGATCAGGGACGAGAGTGTAAAAAACGCTCCCGCGGTACCACCCTGGTTCCTGCTATAAAGCAGACACCTCGGTCAGGTACGGTCAATGACGATACCTGCGTCTCAAATAACGGCGTACGAAACCGGATCACTTATTCTAGCGAACAGCAAATAGCCAATTGCCAACCGCTATTTCAGCTTTCAGCTCCGGAAGGATTTTCGACCGGTCGTTCTGCCCCGGCTCACACCTGTCCCGGGTTCGCTGACGGTCCGGTTCCGGTCTACTCGTTTCCATCACGGCTTTTAATGATGGGTTGTTGCTCGGAATTATGCCACAGGATAAGGGGTTGGTCAATAAGCTCGAACCACTTATTTTTATTGCCACTAATGAATATTTGGGATACAATTTTATCTGACTAAATTGTGTCATAAAAGTCTGAAAATTTTCTGTACACGGATAAACACGAACGGACATGGATTTCCCTGATTGATTCCTAATAATAATCTTTTGGACCCGCGTGCATCTGTGTGCCAAAAGGTTGATCCAATATGCCAAACCAACTCATCAACGAAACCAGCCCCTACCTGCTACAGCATGCTGATAACCCTGTGGAGTGGTACCCGTGGGGTGAGGAAGCATTAGAGCTTGCCAGGGAGCAAAATAAGCCGATCTTTCTGAGCATCGGCTACGCGGCCTGCCACTGGTGTCACGTGATGGCGCACGAGTCCTTCGAGGATGATGATACGGCCACACTGATGAACGCACACTTTGTGAACATCAAAGTGGATCGGGAAGAAAGACCCGACCTGGATAATATCTACATGCAGGCGGTGCAGGCGATGACCGGGTCGGGGGGCTGGCCGATGACGCTCTTCCTGACCCCGGATGGACAGCCATTTTATGGCGGGACTTACTTTCCTCCGGAACCGCGCTACGGCATGCCGGGTTTCCGGCAATTGCTGGTGAGCGTGGCGGATGCCTGGAAAAACCGGGGGGATGAACTGCTGCAGAACGCTGAAAAGGTGACCGAACATATCCAGCAATCGACCTCTGCTGCCGCTGAGGGTCAGATGATAACGCCACAGGTGTTGTCGAGCGCAATATCAAACCTGGCAAGCGGCTTTGACCGGGAATGGGGTGGTTTTGGGCAGGCGCCCAAATTTCCCCAGCCAATGGTGATCGAGTTCCTACTGCGTGATTACCTGCGGTCAGGGGATGTGAATACCCTCGAGATGGCGGAGGTCACGCTGCAGAAAATGGCGTCAGGTGGCATTTACGACCAGGTGGGAGGGGGCTTTGCGCGCTACTCGACCGACGAACGCTGGCTGGTACCGCACTTTGAGAAGATGCTCTATGACAACGCCCAGCTTGCGAGAGTTTATCTGCATGCCTGGCAGATCACCGGCAACCCGCTCTATCGCCGTATTACAGAAGAGACGCTTGAATACGTGCTGCGCGAGATGACGCACGTTGAAGGCGGCTTCTACAGCAGCCAGGATGCCGACAGCGAGGGTGTGGAAGGTAAGTTTTACGTCTGGTCGGCGCGGGAGATACAACAAGCCTTGGGAGAAAATGCGTTGTTATTCATGGCAGTCTACGATGTGTCTGAGGGTGGTAACTGGGAGGGACACAACATACTTCAGCGTGTAGCCGAGCCTGACGATGTCGCCGATCAGTTTGGTCTCACACTGAACGAGGCACAGGCGAAGATCGAAGCTGCCCGGCAGAAGATGTACCAGGTGCGTACCCAACGCGTCTGGCCCGGCCTTGACGACAAGGTGCTGACCGCCTGGAATGGGCTGATGCTGGCAGCGTTCGCCGAGGCGGGGCGCGTACTGGGCAGGCAGGATTATGTGGATGCAGCTACCCGAAACGCCGAGTTTCTCTACAACACAATGCGGACGGATAATGGTCGCCTGCTGCGCACGTGGAAGGATGGCTCTGAGCCGAAATATAACGCTTATTTGGAGGATTACGCTTACCTGGCGGAGGGACTGCTGGCGCTCTATCAGACCACATTTGAAGTGCGCTGGTTTGAGTGGGCGCGGGAGTTGGTGGATTTGATGCTGACACACTTCCGCGATGAAGACAATGGAGGCTTCTTTGACACCTCCGATGACCACGAAGCGCTGCTCCAGCGCCCGAAGGACCTGCAGGACAACGCAGTGCCCAGTGGCAATGCCATGGCTGTGCATGCCCTGCTCAAGCTGAGTCTATATACGGGCAAAGGGAAATATTGGGACATGGCAGAGGGGACAGCGTCAAACATGGCGTCTCAGGTGGCGCGCTACCCGTCCGGCTTTGGTGAGTGGTTGAATGTTTCTAACTTCATGTTGAGCGAGCCGGTCGAAATCGCCATGATTGGAGACTTGGATCAACTGGTGCCGCTGCTGGAGGTGGTGCGGGATGGCTATCGACCGAATCAGGTGGTGGCTGCAGGTCCTGAGACTGACGATGAGGTCATCCCGTTGCTGGCGCACAGGTCGCAGATTGATGGAATGGGGACGGCTTATGTCTGCCGGCGGTTTGTATGCCAGAAGCCTGTCACAAATGCGCAGTATTTGATGGATCAATTGACTTGAGCAGAGTAAGGCGAATTATTATTTCGGATTTATATCTACTGATGGGGGATTATTAGATATAAAATAAGCACAGCTCCAAATCTTTTATATCAATCATTTCCCCTGGTATCACGTGCTATAATAAATAATTAATGAAGGAAGCGCTCAAATACTATATTCATACCTGGCAGGCTGTCCAGGAGGTCGAGAAGAGTGAACTGGCTTCTGCGACATTTGAACTTCGCTGGCGACAACTCAACTCATTAGTGGGGATGGCAGTTGCGCTGAGGATTATGCCTCAACGAGATGAAAGCCAGGAAGATGTTGTGATTAAGCGTTGGGCGTTCTTAAAAGGTGCAGGTGAGCGAATCTGAAAGTATTTCTTCTCTGCTCGAACCATTGGCTGCATTGATCACCATTCATTATGATGAAGCGGTCCGTTTATGGTGTGGTGGGGAAGACATGTGGTACGACTACCCCAAGAATTCCTCACCTCCTTACTCAAACTGGTTCAAGCGGGAAAATGTAGTTCCATCTTATCGACCTTAAGATTCAGGTTTTACAAACACACCGCTAGCCAATGGTAGCTAAAAATCATGCTATACTAAACTGGTGAATATGTACCTCTCAATACGAAAAATGATGATGGGAAGGTGGGGCATTTTACATAGATCAACACATTGATGACACTACGCAATATGAAAAATCGCCACTGCCTCCTGATTTAGGAGAAAAAAGGATGGGCACTGGAACCTTTTCAAGGGTGGTCAAGTATATTGTTGTTCGGTCGTTCATTCTAATGACCGCCATCATTGTCAGTGTTTTTCTTACAATAACCATTGCCAACAAAGAAGATTTAATCATATCCAGTGGAACGCGTGGCAATTTGTTCAAA
>JAUXFR010000060.1 GCA_030622805.1 Anaerolineae bacterium
AAAGCCGCCAATCCAATTTCCAACCATCGCAGTGTTGAAATTCCGGTCAACCATTGGGAATCAGCAACTACTTCGGGTGTTGTCACGAGCTCTGTGGTAGGGGGCGGAAGGATATCCGCACCCTTCGTAGGATGTTCTGTAGGTAATTGCACGCTCTTCTGCCCAGGCAGAGCTTCCCCCAATAGCGCTGCTGGAGAAGCCTCCGCCCTCTCAGCCACGGTGGGAGTCGGCTGCGGCGGCAGCGCGGCATCATCTTCGCCAAAAGCTGGCGCTGCTTCAGAAATCGTACCCGTAGGTGCAACCAGAAGTGCTGAAGTCTCTTCACTGAGTTCCTTCGGCTCGAGCGCGGCCGCTTCGGCAGAGGCCTCTACTGAAGAAGAGGTGGGGGGTATAGTGGTCCCTTGTACTGCTTGTGCTTCAGATTCAACAACTAATTCTTCTTCGGCTTCTATAGTTTCTGCAACGGCTTTTCCCCCGCCTGTGACCTGAGCATCTTCTGGCTCGCCGAACATTTGCGGGGCTGGTTCTTCATCAAGGAACAGATCCTTTGGAGCTTCCACAGCCATTTCGGCAGCTGGCGCCATGACAATCTGCGCCTCTTGCATGGAAGTATTACTGAAATACAGATCACCAACCAGCACAAAGATAAACATGATGCTCGCCAGAACTGCGGCAAGCCGCAATGCCGGGTACGCGGGTGCTTGCTGGCGTAAGCCAACCATATCTGGCGTCAAAATGAAATTTCTGGGCGCGCGCAATTTTGGCTGGCTGCGGAGCAAATCCCTTGTTTTTCGAAGCTCATTCAGCGCCGTGCGCAGTTCAACAGATTCCGGAAGACGGCTTTCCAGTCGGTCACTTTCACTGGAGCCTAATTGACCATCTGAATAAGTGGACAATGCTTCCCAGTCGCGTTCGTTTATCTTTTTCGTCATGGCTTTCTCTCCCTCTCCAGACGATAGGATTGGGGTAAAAGTTCCCAATACTGCTTCAGGCAGTTCTGCATTCGGAACCTCGCCCGCGCTAGACGACTCTTGACCGTACCCAATGGTTTAGCAATCACCTGGGAAGCTTCAGCGTAGTCCAGCCCCTGAATATCTACCAGGATCACTATAGTCCTAAAATCTTTTGACAATTCACCCAGGCAACGATGTAGAGCCGCTCTCATATCGCTGCGGATGGCAGCCTGCTCGGGTGATTCCGTGGTATCCGACAGCCAGGTCGGTGATTCAATCTCTTCATTGTCTTGATTATAGGGTTCCAGAGGGGTTGTGGGTCGACGCTTTCGCCTGCGCAGCTCGTCGTAGCAGGCGTTCGTCACGATTCGCAGCAACCATGCTTTAAAGGAACCGCCTCGAAAGGTTTTTATCTTTCGAAAAGCAGCGATAAAAGCATCCTGAGTGGCGTCTTCCGCGGTAGCGGGCTCACCTATCACGCGGTAAGCCTGATTGTACAGCATGTCCTGATACACCAGTACCAGTCGGTTGAATGCGTCGAGATCCCCTTGCTTTGCAGCCTGAATAAGAGCTGGTTCATCCATGGGTCAAGCCGCCCGAGATGTGACAGATATCAACAGAAGCCGCCTTGCTAACAATGCAAGGACGCTGGAACCACCTAAAACCAGGATAAATGAGGGGATAATCGGAGCATGTAACAACATCTCAATGTTACTACTCAAAGCCGATCCTTCATCCACACGCTCATGATAGCAATATACTAACCGAAAGGGATAAAAGCGGCAAGAGAGCACCTACGATCATCATCCTGGTGAAAATTATCACGAGCCGATTCAAAAGGATTATAATTTATTAGTGAATCACATTCATTCACGCCAGCCGAGTCATTTATGCACCAGGAGTTGTTTTTAATTATGACTCTGAAATTATCAGCAATTGTATTGTATGACACAGGAAAAAATCTATGAACATAACAGACGAACTGCTCCATCACTCAGACAAAGATCCTCATCGCGCATCGTCATCCCTATCAGACATCATCCTTGGCGGGCAGGATGGTATAGTGAATGTCTTGGGCATTATCCTGGGTATCGCTGCCGCAACCGGCGATGTGCGAGTGGTGATCGTTGCAGGTTTGGCAGCCACTTTCGCTGAATCGATCTCCATGGCAGCCGTGGCTTACACCTCAACGCTGGCTGATGCCGACTTCTATGAGAGCGAGCGCGAGCGCGAGTACCGCCACATTCAAGAGGTCCCCCACATCGAACGAGATGAGATACGGCAAATATATCAATCCAAAGGATTCTCAGGAAATTTACTCGAACAAATCGTTGACACCATCACCGCTAACAAAGACGTCTGGGTAGCGGTGATGATGGCGGAAGAACACCAGCTTACGCCTGTTAGTCGTATAGGTGCTCTACGCTCTGCTCTAATCGTCGGAATAAGTGCTATTGTCGGATCATTGATTCCAATTACCCCCTTCTTTTTCCTTCCAATAAAAACCAGCATGGTGGTCGCTATAGTTATCACGGCAGTGGTGCTGTTTATCGTAGGTGCTTATAAGGCGCGCATTTACGTCGGAAACCCTGGAAAAAGCGGATTGGAGATGGCAGCAATCGGAACAGTCAGCGCGCTGGTCGGGTATCTGGTCGGTGTAATTCTAAGAGTTCCCCCGGACTAATTTGACGGAATGAGGAAGCAATGAGTCCTAATGAGAAAAATATGAAATATATTATGCGACCGATTGGGATGATCCATTCACCCTTCACAGATAAAGGAAAAACACCCATCCAGCCCACCCGATCGACTGCTATCGGTACAGTAGAAGTATACCCAGAGTATGTCGATGGACTTCAAGACATCGATGGAATATCTCACATCATCTTGCTCTATGTCTTCCATCGTTCGTCTGGCTACTCGTTGAAAGTCAAGCCCTACCTGGATGACCAGCTCCACGGTTTATTCGCTACACGTTATCCCGAGCGACCAAATCCAATCGGATTATCTATAGTACGGTTATTAAGCAGGAAAGGCAATTCCCTTTCAATTGAAGGCGTTGATGTACTTGATGGAACACCCTTATTGGATATAAAACCCTTCGTTCCCGATTTCGATATACAAACGAATCATTCGACTGGCTGGTACGACAATCGAAGCAAGAAATGAATCAACCTCCCGAAGGTTCATAGTGATCCCAGATCGCTAACCTTCGGGAAAGTTGTTCCGAGTACAGTAAACACGTGCCACGCACTTGCGAAGTGCGTGGCACGTATGTAGGACTTTCGAAATTTATCTAATACGTGTAGATAATGATCAGTACGAACTCAACACCTGCATGTAGTTCGCACGTTCGAACGCATTGGGGTCGCCAACCGCAAGCTGGCTCATGCTGCCCTGCATCTGGACGATAGACTCGTAATCATTATTCCCCATCCAGGTGTCTATCTCAGCCAGGATTTCAGGCACCCGACCGACACCATTTGTCAGCAACTCAGAGGCGACTGTGACTGCCCTGGCACCAGCCATCATAGCCTTGATCACATCCTGTGCTGTGTGGACTCCGCTTGTCAGGGCAAAGTCAGCCTGCACACGTCCGTGCAGGATAGCGATCCAGCGCAGCGGAAGGCGAAGTTCATTGGAGCTGCTCAGCACCAGATTCGGCACCACTTCGAGCTCATCCAGGTCAAAATCCGGTTGATAAAAGCGGTTGAAAAGCACCAGACCATCAGCGCCTGCATCCACGAGCTTCTGGGTGAAGTTCGGAAGCGCGGTGTAAAAGGGGCTCAGCTTTACTGCAACAGGGATCTTTACCTGCTGACGGACATCACGCACCAGTTTGATGTGACGCTCTTCCAATTCTGCAGCATTCATTTCTGGATCGGTGGGAATATCATAAAGGTTGAGTTCAAGGGCATCTGCTCCTGCATCCTCAATCTCCTTTGCGTATCCTACCCATCCTCCGGGCGTCACTCCATTCAAACTGCCGAGCACCGGTACACTGACTGCTTCTTTGATCTTGTGGACGTTTTCTAAATATGAATCCGTTCCGATACTGTATTGACCGTAATCCGGGAAATAGCTCAATGCCTCGGCATAAAAACCAGCGCCGCGTTCCAGGTCTGCATCCAATTTCAGGCTTTCGCGGATGATCTGCTCTTCAAACAGCGACGGCAAAATAATAGCACCGATTCCTGCCTCATCCAACTGTACCGCGCTCGCAATCCGCTGTGTCAGCGGGGAAGAGGACGCCACGAAGGGATTTCTTAAGGTCAAGCCAAGATAGTTTGTAGTTAAATCAGCCATAATTATTTCCTCATTTATTTAATCAATGCAGAGGGGCGAAGGGATAGGGGATAACGTGTTAGGGAACAAGCCAAACCCTGACCCTTCCCCTTTTCCCAACTCGCCTATTCCTCTTCTTTTCCATTTCCGCCGTCGTAGTGCATGGCAGCCATCTGCTTGTACAGGTTCCAACGGCTCTTCGCGTCCCGCTCCGCCTGGCTCATCAAGAACTCTGCGCGCTGCTCATCCGATTGCAGCAGCATACGGTAGCGAGTCTCGTTGTAGGCATACTCGCTTACCGGAATAGTAGGAGCCTTTGAGTCAATCTTGAGCGGGTTCTTGCCCTCATCAATCCAGGCCGGGTTGAAGCGATACAACGGCCATGCGCCGGACTGCACTGCCAGCTTCTGCTGGTCCAGACCTTTGATCAGATCATATCCGTGGGCAATGCAGTGACTGTAAGCGATAATCAGGGAAGGACCATCGTAGGCATCGGCCTCGACGAAGGCGTTCAGCGTCTGCTGGTCGCTTGAACCCATCGCAATCTGAGCGACATAGACATAACCATATGCCATAGCGATCATCCCCAGATCTTTCTTGGGCGTCCCCTTCCCCTGGGCTGCAAATTTGGCTACTGCCGCGCGCGGCGTGGCTTTGGATGCCTGACCACCCGTATTTGAGTAGACCTGCGTATCGAGCACCAGCACGTTGACGTTGCGACCGGATGCCAGCACATGGTCTAAACCGCCGTAGCCAATGTCATAAGCCCATCCGTCTCCACCCAGGATCCAGACGCTCTTCCGCACGAGTGTGTCGGCAATACTCAGCAGGTTTAAAGCTCGAGGATCGCTCACTCCAGCCAGCTGTTGTTTTAGCAGTGCAACGCGTTCACGTTGATCGCGGATTCCGGCCTCCGTGGTCTGGTCAGCTTTCAATATTTCATCTACCAGTGAATGTCCAATCACATCGGCAAGCTGAGGAAGCAGTTCACTTGCATACTCGATTTGTTTATCCAGGGTAAGACGGAAGCCAAATCCGAACTCGGCGTTGTCCTCGAACAGAGAATTCGACCAGGCAGGACCACGACCATCCGCATTCTGAGCGTAAGGTGTTGTGGGCAGATTACCGCCGTAGATTGAGGAGCAGCCGGTGGCGTTGGCGATGACGATTCGATCACCGAACAATTGGGTCAGCAGCTTGACATATGGGGTCTCGCCACAACCAGGGCAAGCGCCTGAGAATTCGAATAGCGGCTCCAGCAATTGGGAATTCTTTATCGTCTTGACATTAATTTTTGTTCGATCTACTTCCGGTATTGTGAGGAAGTAATCCCACTTAATTGCTTCACTCTCGCGTATCGGTGGTTGGGGTGCCATGTTGATGGCTTTACGTCCTACCTGTGTCTTATCTTTTGCCGGACAGACCTCCACGCACAAACCACAGCCAGTGCAGTCTTCCGGGGCAACAGCCAGTGTGTAGACCATATCAGGGAATTCACGCCAGCGAGCTTTTCTGGATTCCCAACCACCAGGTGCCTCATCCAGGAAGGATGTCTCGTAGACTTTCTCGCGGATAACCGCGTGCGGGCAGACAAAAGCACACTTTCCACATTGGATGCACAAATCCGGCTCCCAGACCGGGATTTCAAGCGAAACGTTGCGTTTCTCCCACCTGGTCGTGCCGGTCGGGTAGGTACCATCATCCGGGAACACGCTTACCGGCAGGCTGTCACCATCCCGTGCGATAATGGTTCCCAGAACTTCTTTAACAAACTCGGGCGCTGCTTCTGGAACAGGAGGGCGACGGGTTAGTTCACTGGTGACCTGACCGGGTACATCAACTTTGTGCATATTTGCGATCGCATTATCGACAGCATTAAAATTGCGCTGCACGACCGCTTCTCCACGCTTTCCGTAAGTCTTCTTGATGGCTTTCTTGATCTCATCGATCGCTTGCTCACGCGGCAGTACACCACTGATGGCGAAGAAACAGGTTTGCATAATCGTGTTGATGCGCCCGCCCATACCCGTTTGTTTAGCGACTTCATAACCATCTATCACGTAGAATTGCAAGTCTTTTTCGATGATCGCCTGCTGCGTTTCCCTTGGGATATTATCCCACACCTGGTCTGGGCCATAAATGCTGTTGAGCAAGAATACAGCCCCAGGTACTGCATATTTGAGCACGTCAAATTGTTCGAGGAAACCGAACTGGTGGCAGGCTACGAAATTAGCCTGGCTGATTAAATAAGGTGCGCGGATTGGATTCGGTCCAAAGCGTAAATGGGAGATGGTCACTGCGCCTGATTTCTTTGAATCATACTGGAAGTAGCCCTGGGCATGGTTGTCCGTCTCCTCACCGATGATCTTAATTGAGTTCTTATTGGCGCCCACTGTTCCATCCGCCCCCAATCCCCAGAAGACAGCGCGCACTGTTTCCGGATGTTCGATATGAAATGCCGGATCGTAATCAATGCTGGTATTCGTCACATCATCCATGATGCCTACAGTGAAATGATTCTTTGGCTCACTATTGAGCATCTCTTCGAACACACCCTTCACCATCGCCGGGGTGAATTCTTTCGATGAGAGACCAAAGCGTCCACCAATCACGAGTGGTTCTTCACCTTCCCAGCTTTCGGTGATAGCTGTCACAACATCCTTATAAAGCGGTTCCCCTGCACTACCAGGTTCCTTCGTGCGATCCAGTACTGCGATCGTCTGAACAGTCTTTGGAAGCGCATCCATTAAATGCTGAACTGAAAATGGGCGATACAGGCGCACTTTGATCACACCAACCTTCTCGCCCTGATCTGCCAGGTACTGTACTGTCTCCCCCGCTGTTTCAGCGCCTGTCCCCATCAGCACGATTACTCGTTCCGCGTCTTCCGCTCCTGCGTAATCGAACAGGTGATACTCCCTGCCAACAACCTGTGCGAACCTGTCCATTGTCTCCTGTACGATATCCGGGCAGGCCAGATAATAGGGGTTGACCGTTTCACGCGTCTGGAAAAAAACATCCGGATTTTGCGCCGTACCACGAATCACCGGATGATCCGGAGAAAGACCACGCGCCCGGTGTGCAAGGATCGGCTCATCGTCGATCATCTGGCGCATGTCGTCCTCTGTGAGCTTTTCGATCTTATTTATCTCGTGTGATGTACGAAAGCCGTCGAAGAAATGCAGGAATGGTACGCGGGTTTTTAAGGTCGCACTGTGAGCAATTAATGCCAGATCCTGGGCTTGCTGTACGGAGTTGGATGATAATAAAGCCCATCCGGTGCCG
>JAUXFR010000204.1 GCA_030622805.1 Anaerolineae bacterium
TCTACTATGACGAGTTAACAGATCATTCGTAGAAAATCGCAAAACTAATCTTTTACCAAACCATGCCTGACCGCTAAGATCGCGGCCTGGGTCCGGTCTTCAACCCCCAGCTTTGCAAGGATCGCACTGACATAATTACGCACTGTGCCTCGGGTCAGGTAAAGACGCTCAGCGATCTCTGCATTGGTGTGACCTTCAGCCAGTAATTTCAGTACATCTAACTCGCGATCGCTTAAATCTTCTGCAACCATAGTGTCACGATCACCCGGGCTGCTGGCAACATGCGACAGAATTTTACCTGCTACATTCGGGTCAATGTGCGTTTGTCCAGATGCTGTGCCTTCGACCGCACGAATCAATTCATCCCTTGGAGTCCCTTTTAGCAAATAACCATCAGCCCCACTGCGTATGGCGTCAAAAACCCACTCGTCATCACCAAAGGTCGTCAACACGAGCACCTTAATATCAGGATACCGTTTTTTGATCTCACGAGTCGCATGAATGCCATTCATTACCGGCATTTTTAAGTCCATCAGGACCACATCGGGCCGCGCCTGTTGGATAAGTTCCAGGGCGTGGGCGCCATCGTACGCCTTCCCAACCACATCAATCTGCGGGTTAGCGTCCAACATCATCTCCAGACCATCGCAAACGACAACCTGATCATCACAAATCAACACGCGTATCATTGACCATTCTCCCAATGCAGCCGCAGGCGAGTTCCTTTTCCGGCTCCGCTATCGATTGTCAGGTCTGCACCAATTAATTCTGCCCGTTCGTGCATTCCCTCGACGCCGAAACGTCCCTGGTAATCGATCGTATCAGAGTGCACATCAAACCCGCAGCCATCATCTTCTACTATAAGGATTACTCCATTGGATTGGTGAATCAATTCCAGTTTCACCTGTTTTGCGTTGGCATGTACAGCGATATTTTCCAAGGCTTCCTGTGCCACCCGATAGAAGCAATGTTCAATGTCTGGTGTAAGGTCTTCCAGATTCTCATTAATATTGAGGTTTACATTGATTTCATAACGGGCAGCGAAATCCTCCGCCATCGTGCGTACAGCTAACCCCAGACCCAGCTCTTCCAGCGGTGAGGCTCTTAACGCACTTAAGGAACGTCGAGTTTCATCCAAACCCGTGCGCGTTGTAGCGAGTATCTGTTCGAGCATCTGTGCGGGTTTTTCTGGGATTGGCTGCCAGACGGTAAGCAGCGCTTCAATCTGGACAGTTAATGCGCTCAAAGTATGGGCGAGCGTATCGTGCAGTTCACGTGAAATCCTGTTTCGCTCCCGGCTGATGGTCAACTGCTCTAAAGTCGAAGCGTGTTGCACCAATTTCTGATGGGCATCCGCTAATGCACGACGCTGTTCGCGTTGAGCCTTCATCAAAGCTGTGACAACATACCCCAGCACAAGGAAGATTATTGTGCGTGAAAATACCAGACCAACGCTTACCATCCGTTGAATTTCCGGTGCTGAAACTGGAAAAACAGATTTTCCTGGATAAATGAATCCCAGAATTATTTCCGCCGCAGCAATCCCAATTGAAAAGAAAACCACATCACGAAACCGGTACTGCCACGCTACCAGGATCAAGAGCACAAACAGAAATGGATACTGCAACCAGTATGTGCTATGGTTCAGTAGAAGGTATTGTTCTAATAGAATCGCTGCGGATGCAATAAAAATTGCGACAGGAAAATAATAACGTCCTAATTTTCGTTCCAATCCTGGTGCATACAGAAAAACCAGCAGCATCAGGATATTCAACACAGTAATGATTACTGGGATGGTTATATCGAACACAAAATCCTGTCGAAAGCTGGCTCGCAAACCAATCAAAGGGATCATTGCCAGCGACAACAGGCGCAACCATGCAAACCAACGAAACACCCTGATAAGACCGGGCTCCAAACGCGTTTCACTCATGCTATTCATGATAGCATATTTCATCTATCCTGGAAATTTACTGGGGTCATGATCCAACATGACTGGGATCATATATAGATTGATAACTTGATGACCCGGCACACTGGAAGATTATTTATATTTATTTTATAAATAGTTTGAGTTTTACGCATAAAATATAACCAAGAAATATTGAGAAGGAGCACAATGCCATGAAGAAATGGATCATTATCGCCATCGCAGCAGTTGTACTGGGAGTGATTGGGTATTTTGCGTACGGCGTGTACGATCGTACGCAGAACCGCCAGACAGCGCTGGCTGCTTATGAGACAACCGCAGTTGTAGATGGGACTCTGACCTCCACAATCGGTGCGACAGGAACGGTTCGATCTAAACAATCCGCTGATTTGACCTGGAAAACCACGGGGACAGTAGGATCTGTTTCCGTATCCGTTGGTGATCTGATTGAGCAAGAGCAGGTGCTGGCTGAGCTGGAGCAAACTTCCCTGCCACAGAACGTTATCCTGGCACAGGCGGACTTGGTCAGTGCTCAGAAAGCACTCGATGACCTGTTGAATTCACAAACCCAGTCTGCACAGGCGCTGAAAGCCGTTGAAGATGCCGAGCAGGCGCTCGAAGATGCCCAGAACCCCGAACTTGCCCAGGCGCGCGCCCTCCAGGCAATCGCGGATGCTGAAAAAGCCGTTGATGATGCTGAAAGAAGCGTTAGATATCTGCAATCCAGCGCGGATCAGACCGATATCGACATCGCCAAAGCCGAAGTGGCGCTGGCTGAGAAGAACCTGGACCGGGCTGAGGATCTATATGAGCCCTATAAGAACAAACCCGAAAGCAACCTCAGGCGCGCTCAGCTTCTGAGCAATCTGGCCAAAGCCCAACAGCAGTACGATGATGCAGTCAGAAAATTGAACGCTATGGAGGGCACCGGATCAGCATTGGACATCGCCATTGCAAATGCCAACCTGGCAACCGCCCAGGCACAATTAATCGACGCACAGCGAGAGTATGAACGCATCAAGGACGGTGCCTCACCAGGCGACATCGCCCTGCTGGAAGCGCAGTTGGCAGACGCACAGCGTGAATGGGAGCGTATGAAGGATGGTCCGACGGCGGACGATATCGCTGCAGCGCAGGCTCGCGTGGCTGCCGTTGAGGCTACACTCAGCCAGGCGTGGATCGAAGCGCCCTTCGCCGGAGTGATCACGATATCTCACCCAAAAATTGGCGACCAGGTTGGTCCCAATACACCCGCCTTCCGCCTGGACGATTTGTCCACCATGTATGTCGATCTCGAAGTATCAGAAATAGACATTAATGAGGTGGTGCCAGGGCAAGTTGTGACGATGACCTTCGATGCGATCCGTGGAAGAGAGTATCACGGGGTAGTAACCGAAGTCGGATTCGTTGGTAACAGCGTACAGGGCGTTGTGAATTACACTGTCACGGTTGAATTGACTGATGCTGATTCACAAATCCGCCCGGGAATGACATCGTCTGTAGACATCATCGTCAGCCAGGGAGAAGAGGCTCTATTAATTCCCAATCAATCGATCCGTGTCATCGAAGGTGTCCAGTTCGTTTACATCATGGATGGGTCAGGTACACCCGCAGCCGTAGAAATCACGCTCGGCGCATCTTCTGACACGCACAGCGAAGTGCTGGCAGGTGATCTCCAAACTGGTGATCTGATTGTGCTCAATCCCCTTGCAGCCTTGTCTGATGAGGATGACACGCCAGGCGGATTTTTTGGAGGCATGCGAGAGATGCGCGACGAGGGAGAAAACAATGGGGGTGGATTTTGACCATGAGTGAATGGGTCGTGGATGCAAGAGAGTTAACTAAAGTGTATCAAATGGGGGAGGTTGAGGTACA
>JAUXFR010000073.1 GCA_030622805.1 Anaerolineae bacterium
GATTATTCCCTCCGGCTGCAGCAGAAGGGATACAGGCTGCTCTGCGCAGAAGATGTTTTCATCCATCACTGGGGCAGCGCGACGCTTGATTTGCTTGACTTTCAGACATATTGGCAGATTTTCAACCAGAACCGTGCTCGCTTTGAGACGAAATGGAACATCAAATGGAAGCCGCCCTTCTGTCGAGATGAGTTGCTGGGCAGGCAACTTCGCCAGCTGGTGGATGATAAAGCAATATTAGCCTCAATGATTATCGAACGCGATCAGGAGATTGCCAGGTTACGGGAATTACTTACGGACACATACAGCAGTAAGGGCTGGAAATTCCTATCCGCTCTCAGAAAATTCCGCAGCGTCTCGCTGCCCCGCAACACTCTTAACCAGGATGTGGCTATGATCATTGGTCAGGAGGTGCATAAAGCCCCAAGCCTGGCGCGCATACTGGAAGAAAATGTTGACGCCCGCGATATCATCATCTTCCTGCCATCCAATTACTGGAACGTCCCTCTGTTCCAGCGTCCACACCAATTGGCACTTTCTTTTGCCCACCAGGGGTACCTGGTGTTTTTCTGCGAACCGTTTGATTCGAAGGCATTCGAACCCGGATTCTGGAAACTCGCGGATAGACTGTATATTATCGCGCAAACTCCGTTAGACGCATTCCAGCATATACCATCGCCTGTAGCCATCACAGTGGCTTACAACACCAGCGATCTGACAGGCTTGCAGAATCCGAGAATAGTATATGAGTACATTGATGAACTTGATGTGTTTCCCGGTCAGAAAGCCTGGCTGCTGCGCGCTCATAACGAAATGCTCGTCGAAGCAGACCTGGTCACCGCTACCTCGGACAGGCTTTACCAAGCGGTTAAACCCCTCCGCCATGACACGCTGCTTTGCCCCAATGCTGTTGATTACGCATTCTTCCGGGATGCCATTGAAAGCACAGCCGAACCGCCCATAGATATTCAAGATCTGGTGCAGACTGGCAGCCCCATTATCGGGTATTATGGTGCACTTGCAGGGTGGTTCGACTACGAGCTTCTTCGCCAGGCTGCGGAGCAGCGCCCTAAATACATGTTTTTATTGATCGGACCGGCGCTCGATGACACACTTAAGTCCAGCCAGATCACCACCATTCCAAATGTAATCTATCTGGAACCCAAGCCCTACGCTGAATTACCAGGGTATCTCAAATATTTCGATGTGGCGATCATCCCCTTCATACTCAATAAAATCACCCATGCCACCTCTCCATTAAAGCTCTTCGAGTATATGAGCGCGGGTAAACCGATCGTTACAACAGCGATGCGAGAATGCAAGAAGTATGCGGTTGTACAAACCGCTGAGAATGCACCTGATTTTGCTGATAAGCTGGATCAAGCTCTGGCACTAGCTCAGGATCAGGCACATTTAGATAATCTGCGAAAAACAGCGCGCGAGAACACCTGGGACCAGCGAGTAAAACAAATCACACAGGCATTGGAAAAATCACCCAGCAGCACATCCAAATGACAATCACCAGTCGTAAGATGTCCTGGTACGCTTTCGCGTTTGACAATTACAAACGTGCCCGGAATTCAAACATCAAATCTCAACTGACATCGATCCACTCACCATCGATATCAGGTCTGGTATCCATCGTGCTGCCCGTTTATAACGGCGCACGGTATCTGCACGAAGCTCTGGACAGCATCATTCAACAGTCTTATCAGAATTTCGAGTTAATCATAGTCGATGACGGGTCCACAGACGAAACCCCAGATATCCTGAACCTCTATGCTTCCAGAGACGAGAGACTGTGCATCATCACCCAGGGTAACCAACGACTGCCAAGGGCACTCTCCAATGGGTTCAAAGCCACCAGAGGAGAATTTTTAACCTGGACAAGCGCTGACAATCGTTTGAAAGCGGATTTCCTGGAGAAGCTCGTAGACTGCCTTAACAACCATCCTCAATGGGACATGGTATACGCCAACGTGGACGTAATCGATGCAAGCGGCAGACCATTTAAGGATGCACCCTGGTACCGGGGATACCTGGAGCCACCCGGGAGTGAGCACGTGATGCTGCCCTACGATCCTTCCGAATTGAATACAATTGCGAACAATTACATCGGTGCTGCGTTCATGTATCGCGAGCGGGTGGATTATCTGATCGGCGATTACAGCCCGTCTCGATTCGGCACGGAGGATTACGACTACTGGATGCGCGTGAACGCTTTGCTGAACATCCATCATGTAGATTTTAATACCCCGGTATATGACTACCGCTTCCACCCGCATACGCTGACCAGCCGTGACAAAGAACTGAGAATAACGCAGAATCGACCCTATCTAATGACATTTGAAAACTTTCGCCAGGATTTCTACCTTTCTCCCCTGGCCTGGATCATTGAAGATGATGGAAAGATTGAATCAAAGAAATACGCAAACCAGGTACAACGATGGATATCCTCGACTGACCATTTGCAGCTAGATACAAAACAAATCGATGATGAACATTTCCATCGACTCTGGTTTCCGGTGATCTACATAAAAATTTTCAGTGAGCTACCTATTGATATTAAGCCCCCAACATATACAACCATACAACCCTGGAAAGTTCTCGTAATTACCTCCCCTGATCAGTTGGCAGAAAAAATCGATCCCGGCTGGGACATATGCATCACGAACAGAAATATTAACACTCCTACTCGCTTATCGCACCCCCGGCAGGGATGGTTGTCAATTCCTTCTATAGATACTCTTTGCACAGCAGTTGATATCCAGGCGCGTTCAACCCATTTACATTTTATAGAAGCGGAAATAGCAAACCCACCAGAACCCCGCTGTAAAATCAGTGTAGTAATCTGCACATACCGCCGCGGTGAGAAGCTGGAGCAATCACTGCTCAGTGTTCTCAATGGATCCTTCTCCGGAAAAGATTATGAAATCATCGTCGTCAACAATGATCCAAAGGACACTCAAGTTGAAGAGACAATTCGCAGACTGCAGAACAACACGGATGGCAACCAGGCAGATAAAATTAAATTAGTTAACTGCCCCTTCAAGGGACTCAGCTTTGCTCGCAATGCGGGCATCTCGGAGGCCTCGGGAGAAATTATCAGTTTTTTGGACGATGATGCCACTGCATGGTCGGATTGGCTCGAAAATATCTGGGTTGAATTTCAGAAATATCCGCAGGCAGGTGTGGTCGGTGGGCGGATAATGCTGCAGATACCAGAAGAACCGAGACCGCGCTGGTTGAAATCGGGATGGGAAAAATTCTGGGGTGAATACATACCTGCTTCCCAGGAATCAACCATTGCCGAACAGTGGTGGGAACTGCCGTGGGGCGGCAATTGGAGCGCACGGCGGGAAGCTTTGCTGGAGATTGGTGGTTTCCGCTCCAACTACGGACACCGTGGTACGGATTTAGGCGGCGCTGAAGAAACTGTTGCCGCATTATTGATTCAGAAGCTCGGCTATCAGGTCGTTATAGCACCTTCCGTAGTGGTGATACACGCTCCAGACTTAAACCGTTTCACATTCGAGCACGTCTGGAAAACGATCCGTGCCGGCAAACAGAATGAATATAATATGTTCACCGAACTGTACATAGAGGCGACCACAGGCGCACGAGTGAAATCCCTCATCCGGAATATTGGCAGAAACCTACTGACCGCGCTATCCCCACGCAGGATTTATATCCACCAGCGGTTTGTATATTCTCTTAACGCCTGGGAGGACTTAAAATCTCTGATCAGATTGGGAAGCGATATGATAAGACGCTATCGCCAACCATACGTCATGCAGTCAAAAAGCGATTGAAAACTCATAACCTGGAAAAGTCAACTAACAAAGCGACCGTTATCCTGTACACGGATCAATCAGATAACTTCCCAGAATACCGACCGGTCCGGAAGCTGTCAGAAGTTCATACCGATACACCACTCTCTGTATCTCTGATCTCAACGGTAAAAAATGAGATCGACAGCATCCCAATCTGGTTTGAAAGTATCATTCACGGCTCCCGCCTGCCGGAGGAGATCGTTATCGTAGATGCCGGATCAGACGATGGGACTTTGGAAACACTGCAAGAATTACTGAGTGGTTGTTCCATTCCGTTCTCATTGTTGAGCGAACCAGGCATAAATATCGCGCAGGGTAGGAACATCGCCATTTCTGAAGCCCAGCACGCCATCATAGCATGTACCGATTTTGGGGGGTACCCCAGAACTGATTGGTTGGACAGGTTGATCAAACCGTTCGAGGACAATCGCGAGATCGAAGTAGCAGCCGGCTGGTATGAAGCAGTTGACAGAAACGGACAACCTTTCCACCGCCGTCGTTGGCCAACTCTGGAACAGGTTAATCCAGACGACTTCATCCCTTCTTCCCGGTCGATCGCCTTCAAGAAATCCGCCTGGTTAGCTGCGGGTGGTTACCCAGAATGGCTGACCTTGACTGGCGAAGATACCTGCTTCGCTGTAGAGCTTAAGAAGACAACCCGGCTATGGGCATTCGTACCCGATGCTGTGGTCGAATGGCATGCACCTGATGATATCCGATCATACTGGCGTAAACAGTACCAGTGGTCTATTGGAGATGGGGAAGCAGGTTTGAACACAGCCTACTACAGCTCAAATGTTATTCAGATATCAATCATCTTCTTCGGTACATTAGCTGCTCTAATGCTGGTATTTTTCGGTATATCTTCTCAATCATTCCTGTCGGCTACGCTGGGATTGCTTATTGCGGCAGTGCTTATGTTGATAATTATTACCCTTACACAGCGAGCTGGGCAGGGATTAGGCGATATTCCTTGGGAAATTGGAGCGAAATTCGCCCAAATGCTTGGCTACATACGTGGTTACTTAAACAGAGTTAAAATTGTTCAGCGTAATAATCGGCAGAAATAGGATAAAATCTTTCATCTGGTTGGGATTGGGACAGGCATCACTTCTCCAGTTTACCCAAACCACCAGGAAATATCGATAACAGATACAGGAATTTTATGAGTGAAAAAGCTGAATCCGTTCCTTATACTACAGAAGTATACGACTCCTCACAGCGTCCTCACCCAATTGTTGAGGAGTTCCGCGCACTAATACATTACAAAGAACTCGTCATACAATCAATATCGCGCGCGATCAAAACCCGCTATAAACGATCTGCGCTGGGTGTATTATGGACGATGCTCAACCCACTGCTGATGATGGTCGTCCTGACTGTAGTTTTTTCCCAGATATTCCGCTTCTCTGTCGAACATTATCCGGTATATATTCTATGCGGCATCGTGATCTGGAACTTCTTTTCCGGCTCCACCAGCGGCGCGATGGGGGAGATGCTGTGGAGCGGCGAATTGCTTACGCGTATATACGTCCCAAAATCTATTTTTACCGTGTCATCAATAGGGACGGGGTTGTTAAACCTGCTGCTCTCGTTGATACCCCTCTTCCTGATCTCCATTGCACTCGGGGTTCCCATCACACCCGCACTGCTGTTAACCCCCTTAGCTGTCTTGATCGTGACTGGATTTGCCCTCGGCATGGGATTGCTGCTGTCGACTATAACGGTCTTCTTTGCAGATATGCTGCCCGTCTACGAAGTCATTCTGAGGATATGGTTCTACGCCACACCGATCATATACCCCCTCGAGATTGTACCCGAGCGGCTGCTGTGGTTGATCAAACTCAACCCCATGTATTATATGGTCGAGCTGTTCCGCCAACCACTGCTTAATGGCACAGTGCCTGAACTTAACTATTGGCTGATCGCGGCAGGGAGCGCGTTGATATCCCTGATCGTCGGCAGTATAGTTTTTACATCTAAATCAAACGATTACGCCTACCGGTTATAACAATCAAGCGATGACAGACATAATCAACCAGCAGTCCGTCATAATTTTCGACAGCGTTTCTGTAATGTATCGCGTGCCCCACGAGAGAGTTTCTGGCATCAAAGAATACACCATCCGTCGGCTTCAGCGACGTTTAGCGTACGAAGAATTCTGGGCAGTAAAAGACGTCAGTTTTAGTGTATCAAAGGGTGATGTGTTCGGTATCGTAGGACGTAATGGCGCAGGTAAGAGCACCATGCTCAAAGTCATGGCACGCGTGCTGCATCCCACGACTGGACGCGTGGTAATGTATGGTAAAGTCGCGCCACTGCTCGAACTGGGTGGTGGTTTCCATCAGGAATTGTCCGGGAGAGAAAACGTTTATTTAAACATGGCGCTGCTGGGCTACGCACGCGCGCGTACAAATGAACTTTTTGATGCAATTGTCGACTTCGCGGAGATCAAAGACTTCATTGACTCTCCCATCCGTACCTATTCAACCGGCATGGTGGCGCGTCTGGGTTTTGCAGTCGCCACCAGCATCCGTCCGGATATACTCCTTGTAGATGAAGTGCTGTCGGTAGGCGATACCAGCTTCCAGGAGAAATGTCTGGCGCGTATGTTCTCTTTCCAGGAGCAAGGAACCACAATCGTTATTGTCTCACACAGCATGGCAACCATTGAGAATTTCTGCGACCGGGCGCTGTGGCTGGATAAAGGCGAGATACAATCTATTGGCAGCGTCTCAGAAGTGATCGATCACTACCTGCACATGGATCAGGATTTGGCAATAAAGACACGAACTGAAGATAAAATCCAGTATTTCGCGAAATCGGATCTTGCCGCAGCATCTGATCCGGAAAAAGAATTCACATTGCTCACTGGAACAAACGCCATCTACCCTGCAGATGGTATCTTTGATCCCATCAATGGCACCTTTTTCGCTTGGGTCAGGTTCGTTGAAGGTCAACCAGGACGGTTGTGCGCAATATTCCATACCGATGATAGCCGCTATGTGCTCTATGCAGCCATCCAGAACCAGCCCCTGCAGAAGAAAAGAGTCCGAAAACTCGTAGCACGAGCTGGC
>JAUXFR010000008.1 GCA_030622805.1 Anaerolineae bacterium
CCAGGAAACCATCATAACCAGCTCTTTCGTCATGGGTGACGCGGTCGGGAAATACAGTCGTGAGATCGGTTTCAAGCGCAATCGTGTATTCACTCATTAATTTTCTCCATTGAAGCAGATATACCGCTGGATATTATGCCTCGGTTGGTTGCTGAACCGTTTCCTCAGAAACGGGTTTCTGATGGGTTAACGTTTTAATCTCTTCGGATTGTCGGGGGTCAAAGATATCGGGACCGAGAACCGGGATGGGTATCTCAGGGATGGGGTCTTTACTGTACCAGCGTGTATCTCTCCAGTGCTGAGTATCGATTTTACGCTGCAGTGATATCAACCCGTGTAGCAGCGCCTGAGGGGTTGGTGGGCATCCGGGTACATAAACATCGACGGGAATATATTTATCGACGCCAGAGACGACGTTGTAACCATCTTTGAAAGGTCCCCCACCTGAAGCACAGGCACCCATAGCCAATACATACTTCGGCTCGGGCATCTGGTTGTACAGGCGTACAATCTGGGGGATCATTTTCTTGGTGACTGTCCCAGAGACGATCATTAGATCTGCCTGACGCGGGCTGGGTCTCATAACCTCCATGCCAAAACGTGAGAAATCGTAGCGGCTGGCAGCCGTGCAAATCATTTCGATCGCGCAGCAGGCCAGACCGAACA
This sequence comes from Anaerolineae bacterium, assembly GCA_030622805.1. Taxonomy (GTDB): domain Bacteria; phylum Chloroflexota; class Anaerolineae; order Anaerolineales; family UBA4823; genus JAUXFR01. Next base: position 667 of record JAUXFR010000008.1, read on the forward strand.
TCATCGGCCAGATGGACGATCTGCGTCCCCAGTTGTATATTTTATCAAGTGTCGTGACGCTGACATTTGCTTGCAGTTCCGGTGGAATGTCGTATTTTGTTGAATTAAACTCATTGTTTGGATCACGTGTAGATTCGGTCATATGGATAAGTCCTCCTCGTACCATTCCTGATAAATTGCCAGCAGTATATTCTCGTTCGCCAGTTCAGGATCATCATCAAATCCGGGCAGTTCAATCGTCCAGTGGTAGATCATACCCAGGGATACATTCACCAGAGCTGCTTCTGGATGCAGAGCGCGCAATTTTTGAGCGATCGGAAAAGAATCTTCCCATGTAATGATGTCTTCAGTTGATGTGCCCGGTTTCATGCTGGATTGTAGTTCCCAGAATTAGATTTCCTATTTAGAAGTACAAATTTATAAAAAATTATTATACCGCTAAATTACGTTCGGTCAACCGCTTATTAAAGTTAATATATATTTTCATAAAACGGCACAGGGTGTATAATAACCACATGAGTACTTCGCGACAGCAGGTTCTTGGTTTTGTGCGAACACACAGGGCAGTTTCTGCACAGGAAATCGCTAGGGCGCTGCACATGACGAGAGCAAATGCAAGGCACCACCTGAAGATTCTGGAGGGGCAGGGTGTGGTAGAGTTGATCAGTTCTCGACCGGCAAGCGGCAGGGGCAGACCGGTGATGCTGTATGGTTTATCCGGCAGGGTGCTGGGAGAAAATCTTGGTTTGCTGACAGGCGCTATGTTGAAGGAATTTTTCCTAAAAACACCACATGCGGAGCGAGGTCAAATGCTCGAACGTCTGGTCGGCATCATGCTCGAGGAAGTTTCTAGCTCTGCGATTGATGAAGATGGTGCAGTCGAGTCTACTGCCAGCCTCACACAGAGGTTGTATCGATCCATATCAATCCTGAATGAGCTGCACTATCACGCGCGCTGGGAAGCCCATTCCCAGGCGCCGCATATTGTCCTTGGACATTGTCCTTATGCATCCATAATAGAAGAACATCCAGAAGTGTGTCAATTGGACGCCGTTTTGATAAAAACACTATCTTGTATACAGGTGAAGCAAACTGCAAAGCTGGCTCTGGACTCGCGTGGTATTAGATACTGCGCTTTTGTCATTGACTCATCCTGAGAATATACCTGATAGCGTAGCTTATACCAAGCACGGACAGCAGACCCAGAAGCACCAACCACCCGAAACTGAACTGCAGGTTGAAGTTTAGCGCCAACACGGCTAATATCACCCCCAACCCGCCTGTAACGACCAATCTGCGGAAATGTAGAGCAAAGAATTTATTATGGCTTTCGATGTGTCCTGCACACGATAAGCGTTGCGTCAACGATGCCAGGTCCCAGGCAAACAGGGCAAACATCAACCCCAGGATGAGCCAGAACGATTCAACGGACAGGAAAAACCCAGCTGCGGCGACGATGGTATGCAGAATAAAAGCAACGGTAGTTACCCAGAACCAATTACGAACCCCAGCAACGATCCAAAGCAGGATTATCGCGCAAACAATAGCGAGCATGTACCAAATTTCTTGACGACCGTAACCGATTCCGAAAAAAATTGTCGCTAAGATAAGGTTCAGCCAGGATAATAACCAGGGGTCGTACATTGTTTTGGAGCCTATCGATGAGTTTGTCCTTGTCACAATCGACCTCCAGGTGGTTGTGACCACATAGGTATCCGTCTTAACGCCATATTCATCGCCTGATCAAATGGTGTCCTGACATCCCAATTCATAACCACGATGCCGGCGTGCCGGAGTTTATTGAACAGCAGTTTCCGTTCGATTCTGGCGAGCCGGGTGCCCAGTTCCCTGGCGTAACTGTCCTGGAGAGAGTCGCACTGGAACTGGATTGGATCCGGGCTGATAATCATAACCTGGTAGCCGCGCGCGCGCAGCCTGACCAGTATGGGAATGTCATCGTCTAATAAAGGGCTGAATAGGATCAATTGGGAATGTGTCGGAAATACCTTGGTTGGCAGGTTTTCAAGTTTTTCAAAGACCAGGCTGTCTCCAGTTTGAGCGCGTGTCAATGCCTGAAATATGCGCTCGCGCTGCACTTTGCCATATCCTGGGAAAGTCCAATCCAGAAAACCTCCGTAGACCAATAAACCAACGCGGTTTCCGGCTTTGATCAGCGTGTCTGTGAGCGCGGCAGTGGAGGTAATCAGATGTTCAAATAAAGTACCATTGGGAGTACGAACATCGCAGCATTTTCGGGCATCCAGAATAAGTCCGACATCGGCTACTCTTTCCTGCTCATACTCGTTGCTGTACAGTGAATGGTTATGGCGTGCGGTGGCTTTCCAATTGATCCTGTGCAGGGCATCTCCCCAATGGTATTCTCTTACACCAAAAAATTCAACACCGGGTCCACCTACACGTGCCGGAACGTTTCCGGAGTATACTCGCGTCTGCCTGGGTCGAATATCCACATGCCGGATTTTCGGCACGTATGGCATGATGAAGATCGAACCCTGGGCTGGGATGAATTCTTTACGTCGGAATATGGCAAAGGCGTCATTTGCGGTCACGTTGACACCGTTGATATGATAAATTCCTCGCTTTCCTTTGACAGTATAGCGAAGCTCTTTTATTTGGTTCTCCCCAAATTCGGTCATCAGGCTGGTTGTACCTTGAACGACCTCCAGGTTTGGTGGCAGATTATCCACGAAAAGAGCTTCATCGATGTGTGATCCAAGGTTTGTGATTGTGAGGATTATTTCAACAGGTGCATCAGGGGAAACACGCTCTGGATTAATTTCGCGCTCGATTTCTAAAACGATCTTCCCGGGTCCAAATACAATCCCACTTGCCAGGTATAGAATCAGCAAGATAGATATAGCGATCACGCCGTTTGTGAAGGTGGCTAATCCTGCCAGGATCAGCGTATAAATGAGGATGCTCAGAATCAGCGTGCGGATCATTCAATAACCGGAACAGGAATAGATTTCAGCAGGTTGTCCAGGATGTCTTCCGCAGCTCGCTGTTTCATCCAGTATTCGGGTTCAAGTATCAGACGGTGTACCAGCGCTGGATTGAAATAATCTTTTACATCGTCTGGTATAACGTAATCACGCCTATCCAGCGCTGCCTGTGCCCTGGCTAATTTGAGCAGCGCCAGTGATCCGCGCGGGCTGGCACCGACAAGCACCCGCTTATCTGAACGCGTGCTGTTGACAAGCTGCACGATATATTTTTCAATATCTTCTTCGACATGGACTTCTTCCACTGTCTGCCGTATTGCAAGCAGTGTTTCTGCATCTGATACCTTCTGAATTGCTACCTCATCTCTCTGTCTTTCTTTTCTGCGTTTGAGGATTTCTTGTTCATCCTTCATGGATGGATACCCCACCCGCAGTTTAACCAGAAAGCGGTCGAGCTGCGCTTCAGGCAGTGGGAAAGTCCCTTCATATTCGATTGGATTGTGGGTGGCGATCACGATGAAAGGTTCCTGCAGGGGCATTGTCTCCCCTTCAAGAGTGACCTGAAACTCCTGCATCGCTTCCAGCAGAGCAGATTGAGTCTTTGGTGATGCCCTGTTGATCTCGTCCGCCAGAATGATGTTGGCAAAGATCGGTCCTTTACGCAGTTCAAATTGGTTCTTCGACCTATCAAAGATATAGCTGCCGGTGATATCGCTCGGAAGTAAATCGGGGGTGAATTGGATGCGTTTAAAATTCAACCCCAGAGCGGTCGCCAGGCTTTTTGAAAGGATGGTCTTCCCAAGCCCGGGTAAGTCCTCTAACAGGATATGACCTCCGGCGAGGATCGCTGCCATGGTCTGCTGCAGCAGATGATGTTTACCAACGATCGCCCTTTCAACTTCGGCGATTACCTGACTGCAAATTACAGAAACTTCTGGGGTTTCCCTACTCATAATACTCCTTCATGATTCCATTAATCTAATTTCTGTTCGATATATTCAACCATTTCTTCCGGTGTCAGCTTGATTGGTGATTTTCGCTCCAGAATAAAGAAACGTTTCTCCAGTTCGGATATTTGGAACGATATACGAGCATCCAGACCCGTTTTTATATAATCCCTCACATCGATCGGCAGATTGAACTTGCCCCCCTGTAGATAGGCAGCTGCTTCATCCTTTGTCATACGTTCCTGATCCGCCAGTATATCCAATGTCAGCATGCTGATCTTGTGTGCGAGGTACCATTTGAAGTATCCGCCTTTTTCAGCTTTTTCAATATTTTCCGTCCAGACCTCCAGGCAGCTCTTTCCTAGGCGATCCTTTTCAATCGTTCGTGATCTTGATAGTCTTACACTGGTCAGACTGCGTACGGCGATAATTAACAGGAAGACAATAAGGACACCCCACCAGAAAATTTGTGGGAGCGTTTCATATATGATTTGTATCCACCAGGAAATATACTGGATTGGTGTAAGGATCAAGGATTGAACCACATCCTGGAGCAATATTGCCAGCATTCCAGCAGCAATCACTGCGAGAACGATAAGAACCCGTATGTTCAAGATACCTGGGGATTGATCCTTGTCATTCATGTTGACTTTCTACTGAAATTGGCAATTGCTGATAGACAATCAACAGCCTGGGTTTCCTGGTCTTTGTCGGGTTCATTTCCACCGTATCGCACATACTCAAATAATTGAGTTAATCCCTCAACCGGGCTTTCAGGTAATCCTGCCTGAAGCAGACGCCGCTCGAATTCACGTGCGGTCATCCACCGCTGCCGATGAAGTCCGCGCTCGTTGAGCAAGATCTTGCACATTTGATCATAACAACGAAGGATGGCATTTCGGAAATCTAAGCCAGAATGGATTTTATCCAATGTGTGCGAGGCCTCTGCTGCCAGCAGGTCCGCATCTTCCGTTTCTTCTCCCGTTTTTGAACGCCGGTAAAGGAAATAGACGACACCCAGCACAGCCAGCATTACCAGAAATCCAATGATGTATACCAACCAATTTGGGGAATCTGTGTTGATCTCTGGTAAGGGAGCCAGGACCTGCTGGATTGTTGGGAGATTTTTCTCTACTGTCTCAGACACACCTTCTTCATATATCTCTTGCTGCTTGCTGGTCTCCAAGCGATTGATGAAAAAGAGTAGCCCAGCCCAAAGTATTACGACAGTAAAGTCACGTATGGCGCGTTTTCTGGCTTTTGGGAGAAAGATCATGATCAGGATAAACAAAATAAATGGTAATACAACCAGAAGAACGATCAGCAGGATCGGGATCTTGTATTCATCGATAGCAATAACAGAAACACCGGTTTCAGTAATTTCTTCCTGGTTGCTTGCATTTTCTGAATAAAATACTGTGCCTGGCAGCAGTTGGTCCTTGTTTGCGATCCCTGCTGCAAGCAAAACGAGGGAGAGGACAGCGGTGATGATCGCGGCTCTCAGGAATAAGTTTTGGTGTTTTGAAACTTGTGAAAATACCTTCATTTACTCTGCTGACATGTCTACCTGCCATGTAATCTTTACTAATTCTGGCAGTACCTGAGCGGCTGATCCCACTATGAAGTAGCTCGCATGCGGGGTTAAGCGTGTTTCCTGAATATTAATTTCTGCTACTTCAGCGCCGTTCTCCTGCGACAACAGGGGCAGTGTAGCCGCTGGCTCTACAAGGGCGGATGTCCCGATCGACAGGAATAGATCACAGTTCTGGGCAGATTCCCAGGATGCCTGCAATGCTTCCGGAGGCAGGCTCTCACCAAACCAGACTACGTCAGGACGCAGGTATGCACCGCAGTCAGGGCAGAGTGGTGGCTTATCTTCATATAGCTCCGGTTGATCGAAAATCGTTCCTTCGGTAGAGCATTTGCTGCGGTGCATATTGCCGTGAATTTCGATCACGTTCTTGCTGCCCGCCATTTGATGAAGCCCATCCACGTTCTGTGTGATCAGGGTGAAATCGGGGACTTGTGTTTCCATAATTACTAACGACCTGTGTCCCAGGTTCGGTTTTGCGTCAGTCACGAGATTCCGACGCCACTCGTACCACTCCCACACAAGTCGTGGATCACGCTTGAAAGCCCCCGGTGTAGCGAGTTCTTCCGGTCTGTATCTTGCCCATAATCCGCTTTGTGCATCCCGGAAGGTAGGTACACCACTCTCTGCTGATATCCCGGCTCCGGTGAGCACTGCAACCCTGCTGGCAGTACGCAGGGATTGGATCAATGCAGACGGGATGACAATTTCATCCAAATCAAGACTCCTGATCCATCCAGCGGTATTTTTTCCAGTAACGCTGAATGCCGTAGGAGGACATCCAGGAGGGGTTTGCGGCTTCATAAGCGTCAATCTGCTCCTGGGCAAACCCTTCCGCGATAGAGCGTTTGTGCGTCCATTTGAGGAATTCATCGTTGAGTTTTTCGATAGATAGATCGTCAGACATAACCGATTCGATCCAGGCCTCAACATCATCCAGGCCAGATTGCAGCGCATTCAGGTGCCAGATTGGGTCGTTGAATATCCCGAAGTGGGTTGGGGCGATGCGTGCAAATTTCCCGAGTACAAACTCCGTTTGCAATCGTTTGTGGCTCGCTCGCCAATCTTCCAGAACAAATTCAGGCGGTGGCATGGGGATGCGCAGATGTTTGGTATCGCTCATCCGAACTCCACCTATGTCTCCAGAAAAACATACGTCTTTATAAAGATAGGCATAGTGGTGTCTGGCGTGCCCGGGCGTATCCAATGCCTGGAAGCGAAGTCCATTGATCTCGATTATGTCTTCATCTTCCGGAATGATAAGTCGATCCGCTGGAACCGCCATGAATTCTCCCCATAGCTGATCCATTTGATCACCATAGATCCGCGCTGCGCTTGCGAGCAGCTTTTGCGGGTCCCGCATGTGAGGAGCGCCTATCGGATGCACGTAAATCGTGGCACCTTGACCTGCCAACCAGCCGGCAGCTCCAGCGTGATCGAGATGGATGTGTGTCAGCAGTACGTCGCTGACATCGGAAACAGAAAATCCGTAGGTTTCAAGACCAGACTGCAGGGCGGGGATTGTAGAGCCCGGGCCGCTTTCTACCAGTACAACGCCACCTGTATGTGGGATCATGTAAGATGCGATCGCGCCGTGGATGCCCATGAAGTTCAGATCAATGGTGTATGGATTACCTTCTATAATTTCGACTTCTACAGACATTTTATGGTTCCTTTAATCTTCATTTTGATTGATACTAGCCTCTTCCAGCGTGTTCATATCGTCTTTACTCAGTTGAATCCCAACCGCAGCCAGGTTGTCCTCGAGTTGTTCGAGTGTGCGAGGACCGATGATTGGACTGGTGATCAGTGGATTGGAAAGCAGCCATGCCAGTGCGATCTGTGAAATTGTCATGCCATTCTGTTTTGCCATGGTACCCATCTTTTCAAGAAGCTTCCAGTTCTGTTCGGTAAAATAACGGCTGACACCTTTGGCACGCACGCTGTCTGGCACCTGGTCTGGTTGATATTTACCGGTTAAGAAACCACCCGCTAATGGGCTGTATGGGATCACACCCAGACCGTAAGTGCGGCATACGTCCGCAAGTTCTCGTTCGAATTCTTTTCTGTGAACCAGATTGTAGTGCGGCTGCAGGCTATTGTATCGAGCAAGTCCTGATTGATCAGAAGTCCACAGGGCGCGCATCAGCCGCCAGGCTGGGTAGTTCGAGCAGCCGATGTAACGTACTTTGCCCTGGTGAACTAGATCGTCCAATGCGCGTAAAGTCTCGTCGATGGGGGTGCGATCGTCGTACGCGTGAGTCTGATAAAGGTCGATATATTCGGTGCCCAATCGGCGCAAAGATGCCTCAACAGCGTTCATTATGTGCGCTCTTGAGAGACCCTCATCGTTTGGTCCATCGCCCATCCTTCCCCGAACTTTGGTGGCAATAACGATCTTATCCCTGGGTATCGCGGTAGTTTTCAGCCACTTGCCGATGATACTTTCTGATATACCGCCCGGGTTGCCCTCTACCCAGCGTGAGTAGACATCCGCTGTATCCAGGAAGTTAATCCCTGCCTCGAATGCGGAACTTAGGATGCGGAATGAGGTCGCCTCATCCGCCGACCAACCAAACTGCATGGTGCCTACGCATAACTCTGATACTTTTAGACCGGTGCGTCCAAGATTTCTATATTCCATATCAGTACCTCCTGGTTAAGATTGGTAGAGAGGAGCCAACACTTGAATGATACCTTGAATCTGTGCATCATTCCAATTATTGTGTTGTGGAATTTTTTTTAACTACCATAAACATATTTTATACGGACTTCTTTTTTTAAATCTGAACACAATGTAATGACACGCATGCACTGCTGCAGGATTGTCATATTCTAAATCTAACCATTTCTTGCGGCGTCGATACACGCCTGCATCTGTTCCATGTGTGCGTTATCGTGGTAAGGGGCTTCCAGTACTCCATACGCCAGTTGCCAGTAGCTGCCTTTTTGCTTAGAAAATTCTGGGGGCATTTTGGTGAACAAAACGACAGTCTCCCCCCTGGTGCGATCGAGCGCTGCGAGCATTTCGTTCAGGGTTGGGTACACAGAAACCGTCGCGTCGATAAAAGCCTGCAGGTTGCCCCCGAAGTCGTCCGCCCAACGTACATGCCCTCCGACAACCTCAGCGATGTACATTTGATAGAACTGCTCGCTCTGGAGCAGGTGAGCAAGGACTTCTTTGACGCTCCACTCGTCTGGAGATATTTTATATGAGGCTTCTTCTTCTGTGACACCGTCAAGGAACTGCGAAAGGTTCTTCTGCATTTCCTTGTAGCGTTCCTTAACTGCCTCTGCCAGCTCTGCTGTTGTTTCTGGAATCTCATGAAGGGGTCTGCGAGAGAGTTCCATCATCACACTCATCTTTTCGGTTCCCCGGTAAAATACTACTTCTATTTTGTCACCTGCCTGATGTCCGTTGAGAACATTTCCAAGTGAGGCAAAATCGTTGGATATTTGCCCATCCATTTCAATGATCACATCGTCTTTCTGCAAGCCGGCAGCCCGTGCACCAAAGTCTTCGACCGTGTCATCAATGCGTACACCTTTGCTAACGGGGATGCCAAGCTGTTCGGCAATATCTTCATCGAAATCAGTAAGGAGGATGCCCAACATAGGTCGCAGGACGAAACGCTGATCTTCACCGGTTTCCAGGACAGATGCCAGGTTCTTCAAACCCTTCGTCCAACCGTCCGAGCATTCTTCTCTCGTCTTTTCCCAGGCATCACCGATACCCAATCCATCGTGCTTAAGGGTCAGCCTGGTTCCCTGATCCGTCTCAATGAGCAGGACCTCGACATAAGTTTGTCCGGGTTCTCTGCGACCGTTCCATGTAAAGGATACCAATTGGTTCTTTTCAAGCCTGGTATATTCTCCACTGGTATAGTAGCCGTCATTCCAGGCCATGTAGAAGCGACCACCCGGTTTTGGGTCCACGGTTGATATATCACAAAGCCACTGCCTGAGCGAGGTGGCGTTTGTGAAAGCTTTATAGACACGCGATAGAGAAGCATTTACGGTTTGTTCAAAATTAAGTGTTTCTGTGGACATAGTATTTAACCTCCTTTGAAATAAATGGATAGTCTGAAGCGGAACGATTATTCTACAATTGTTATAGTCCGTAAGTTTATACACCTTAAATACTAGCGGTCCCGCTTATAGGTTCGTAGATAATCATCGAATAAGCTAAGGTTCATACCCTCGCTTGGCTGCCAGGAAAGCGAGTACGTGTATCCAGTGATAAATATACACCCCAAAACATAAGTCATAGATTGGGCAGCAGGTAATAAACCGCAATGAAATGGCAGGCGCTCCCGGCAAGAACAAATATATGCCATACCGCATGGTTGAAGGGGATTCGACGCCAAGCCAGGAAGATCACACCAATGGTGTAGATTACACCGCCGGCTGCAAGCCATGAGAGCGAGACAAGCGGGATTTTTGACAGCAGCCGTATACCAACAAACGCACCCAGCCATCCCATCAGCAGGTAGCCCACTGCCGATATTCTATGGAAGCGGTCGATAAAGAAAGCCTTGAACCCGATTCCAAATAATGCCAGCCCCCAGATCAGCCCGAGCAGTATCCAGCCCCACTTACCCCATAGGCTGATCACAAGGAACGGCGTGTAGGTTCCCGCGATCAGTAAGAATATGGCGGAATGATCAAATTTCTGGAAGATCTTCTTGAGTTTTGGCTGCTGTGTTGCGTGGTAGAGCGTTGACGCCAGATACAGCAGCACCAGCGTAGAACCATATATAAGTACGCTGATTACCTGCCTGTGGTCGCCAAAGAGGATCGCCAGGATTACCAGCGTGATCAATCCAGCAATGCTGAGTGCTGTACCAATGCCGTGCGAAACGCTGTTTGCGATCTCTTCGGGGATTGAGTAAAGCGGCTGCCTCGGTTTTTGCAGGTTATTCTGACGTGACTCCATATTAGTGTTACCCACCCTGATCGGCGTGGAGCGTGTCAATAGTTTCCACGGCATGGTACAGATGAGGGATAACGATGCTGCCCCCAACGATCAAAGCAACGTTCAGAGCATCGAAAAGCTCACTATCCGACCCGCCAGCTTTTACGCATTGGATGAGGTGGTAGTCAATTCTGTTTGTCATAATCATCCTCGGTTATATTTTAGCATCAGAATACAAATCCTCTGATCCCTTCATAAATCAACACACCGCCAAAGATCACCAGGATCAGGATGCTCACCAGTGTCAGAGCTCTCACCACTTTTGGACCCAACCGCCGCGTCTGGTGGAAGAGCAGCGCGATGGTGAGAAATCCGCCGACGAGAACGGTGTAGAATCCAAACAGGAAAGCAATCCCAGACACAACCGACTGCCTCAAAGCGGTCAGCAGGATCGGTCCGTTTACCAGTGCCCAGAATGTGTACGGTCCCGGACTGAGCAGGTTCATCACAATGCCCTTTCGCATCACTCCCTGTGAATATTCTTGCGCTTCATCCAGCGTTTCGGATTGCGATTTCCACTGACGCAAGAAGTTTCCCGCCATGTAGAGTACAAAAATGCCACCCGCGATGCTGATCAAATAGAGGAAATGCGTTGGAAGCTGATCAAGCAGCAGCAGCATGAGCACGATGATGGGGAGGTCGCTGATGAGAGGCACAAAGGCGATGGGAGCGCTTCGCCGCCAACCACCAGTCAGTGTCTGATTGATCAGGTAGGTCTGGAAAGGACCGGGAGTGGCAGCCGCTGTAATCCCCAGTGCAGCGCCCTGAAGCAGGTAAACGATAGCTGTTGGCACGCGACTTCAGCCTGTCCCTGCCTGCGCGGTCGGGATGGGGATTTCCAGGGCATCACGCTGCTGCATTTGGAGCATTACCGGGCGGCTTCGGAACCATAACCAGACTGTTTGCGCCGTCATGCTCAGCGCCAGAGCCGCAATGGCGACATAAATACCGCTGATGTTTCCCCAGCGCACACCGATTACCAGCACAAGACCACTGATAATCAGGTAGATGATGGTCGCTTCGGTCACGCCGCGTGTTTTTCGTCCAACCACGATCGCTCCCTGGTACCAGCTCTGAAACACGTTAACAGCCGGGATAGGCAGTGCCAGCCAGAAGGCAGCTCTTGACAAAGATGCAAGTTCATCCGAGAGCCCCATCGCATTCCTGAACCACAGATTTGACAGGGGTGTCGCGGCGAGAATAGCCAACAGCAGCGTTGTAACGATGGCGAGTATGTGTGTAAATCGTCGTAGATTAAAATATGAATAAGGTATGTCCAACAATGCAACTACGACCTCGTTGTATGCTATCCCCAAACTACGCAAAATAAATAGGAATCCACCAACAACCGGCCAGACTGCCAGCGAAGGAATATCATCAGGCATCCGGCTCATAGCCGCGCTGCCAATCGGCAGCGCCAGCAGGAACAGCAGCGATGTCATTGCCAGTGGGATATAAAAATCGAAGAACGCTCTCCAGGTGAGAGCTGGTTTTACTACCGGTGCGCGGCTGAGTTCATTCTTCACGACAGGTTGCACGATGATACCTGAGTACGCCGCCTCGCTGATCACACCGGCTGCCACGGCGCTGGTAGCGACCACGATTCCGGGGATGCTGCCGATCAGATATCCAACCGTTAACACTAACAAGTCGGCGGACAGACGGATAGCTGTACCAATGGTGATGGTCTGTGAGTGTCCAAAGCGAATCAGCACACCCTGGTTGAAGCGCCGGTAGGCAATTGCCCATGTCCACGGCGTCATAATCATCAAGCCGATGCGCGCTGGTTCTACAATCTCCTGCGGCGCACCCAATAAGCCTTCCACGATCAAATAATAAAGGGGCGTAAAAGCGATCAAGATATGTAATACTGTCAGGCAAGCGCTTGTGATCATCATGAATCGTCGCACAAGCCTGTAGCTGGCGGTATCCTTGCTCAGGGCGGTGGAAGCCGCCAGCAGCATGATGATCGGCGCTTCGATGATCAGCGCAAGAGGGAAGACCACACCCCCGTAGGCAGCCAGGTTGATCTCCGGGTTCTCCAGACGTGCCACAACTGCGCGCAAGGCTGGCAGCTCGGCGCTCACCAATGCCCAGCTCGCCGCCAGCGGCCACCAGGTGTTGAAGATGCGGCGAAGGGATAATTCC
>JAUXFR010000184.1 GCA_030622805.1 Anaerolineae bacterium
CGTCCCATTAAAAAGCTGCTTTCGCTGCCTCTAACGGTAGCCACGCTGGGATTATTTACGCTGGTGATCAACACGGCCATGCTGCTGTTGACAGCCTGGTTGACGGGTGACTACCTGGGCATCCAGGGCGGCTTATTTGAGATGCTGCTCTACGCTTTCCTCGCCAGTATCATGATCAGCATCATCAGCACGGTGCTGAACTGGTTCCTGCCGGATGGAGATTAAAATGGGCCGCGCATGAACAGGATCGCCATCGGTAGACCGAGGGCAATCCAGAGCAGGGTAAGCGCGACCCCCAGCCATACCGGAATCCCCAGGATGCGCTTGAAACCGGTGACGGTGATAGCTATCCCCCACCCATTAAGCAGCAAGTGGCTGATCCCCAACAGGTAAATGTCCCGCCAGCCCACCAGGATCCAGAGCCAATCCCATACTACCAGGAATGCTCCAACAACGAGAGCCGACATACCGGTGATGTTCAGTATCTGGTCAATGTCACTCGTCTGACCCATCAGGCGTAGAATGACGTAAACGACCGCTGACAGCAACAGCCACTGGCAGACCAGGAAAACAGGCGCCAACCAGATCATTGCGGCGTAATACCGCTCGTCTGGTATGAAGGTCAGGTAGGATGGGGTGGATGGCTGCCAGCCCATCAGGGCGAGAGGTAAGTAGAGCAGCAGCGCGTCGAGGACTGCGCGCAAAACCTGGGCGTATACGCCCCATTGGGGCGCTGGCTTACCTCTCAGCCCCTCCACCAGGCGAGTGGGGCTGCGGTAGCCTGTGAACCAAACCCGGATGAAGTTTGAGTCGCACATATCGTGATGCCGTTTTCCAGAAGGTAAGCAGACACCTCCTCAGGATCTGTGATTCCTTCATCAATGAATGCCTTGTAAATAAAGTATCCGCTGTACATGGGTGTGCGTCTTTGAGATGTGATGATCGATGCTTTGTAGTTGATAATCTGTTCTCTGAGTTTGGGGGTCATTTTCTCCTTGAAGCGAACCATGTCTGTCATCTTTGCATTTATCACGCAATCTTCCAAAGACCAGATATCGATTTTCCACAGCCTGCCCCAGTCCCCATAAGCGATCCTTGCTTTAAGATAGAGACCGTCTTTCATCCTTGTTGTATCAGATTTCTCGAAGACAACTGCACGTACTAAATCATGTTTCGCCAGCTGCACTGCGGTTATGAATAACTGCTCGATGGTGACCTTCGATACATAATAATCAATGTCAGGGTATATCATTACGTCGAGGTAATAACTGCCGGTCGGGACGACTCTGTCGTAGCACGCCAGGAGCTCATTCAGGTCAAGCAGTCTAATAACACGGTCCGCTTCAATTTTTAGGACTCTTGAGCGGTTGAGGGAATCCATAAGTTTCATAAAATTGTAACCAACATTATATTTACGGTATTGGTCACTTATATCATGGCTTGAGATGGCTCATTCATATATATGCTGCCCTCGTTTAATCACGCCAAAGGTGTCCGCCTCCAGAAACGCAAATAATTGTAAATACTCATAAGCATCCGGTACCTCCAAAGCCTGTTCGTCGATGGATACAGCCACAATCTTAACCAGGATGATAATTTCATCACCATAGCTCACATGGTGGTCGTGCACGCATTCCAGGTGCGCTTTGCATTCTTCGATACGTGGTGGTGCAACTTTCAAAGCTGGTATCGCCGTCAGCCCGGCGGCTTCCACCGGGCGAGGGTGGGGCAGCTCACTGGAACGCCAGACCACTTCCGCTAGCTCTGCGCCGGGTATGTTGACTACCAATTCCCCCTGCCTCAGGATATTTCGAGCAGTAGTGTGCTGGAAATTGCAGCCCAGCGCCAGGATTGGCGGATCGAAAGCCATCATCGATATCCAACTCTTGGGCGCAACGTTTGATGCGTTGTCCGCGTTGACCGTGGTGACCAGAACTATCTGGCCTATAAGTGGGGAAGGATGCCAGGTTCGTTTATCCAGACCGAAAGGGATTTTCTTCTTCTTATCCATTTAATCGTAGAAGGATATTCACTTAAACTTGACCACAGCCCATATCGGGTAATGATCCGACGGGTAACATCTTCCTCTCCTGAAGTGGTCTACCTCCGCCTCCAGAGTGAGGAAGTGAGGCGATGACAGAATCCAATCGATAGCACGAGGATGCTTTTCTCTCCCAAAGTCATGAAATGTACCCTCGCAGCCTCTATTACCGTTCGCCTCTCTAAAAGTGTCGCGCAGCAATCCCTTTCCAGACAAGTCAACCTCGATTAATGCTTGATAGGCTGGTACGTCCTTCACAGTATTGAAGTCACCACAAAGGATGATTGGCATCTCCCTGTTTAAATCTTCTACATGCCTCCTCAGCAGCCTTGCTGATTCATAGGGTGCCTCACTGGCGTAATCCAGATGCGTATTGAAGAATATAAGCTCCTGTCCATTATCCTCCTTCTGCTTCAGCCGGACCCACAGTACGGTTCTGGGAAATGTACTCCCCCAGCTCTGGCTTGCTGGCACATCGGGCGTTTCGCTAAGCCAGAAGCAGCCTCTCTCAAGCTCCTCAAATGAAGAACGTTTGTAAAGGATGGGAGCCATTTCCAGCGATGGTTCTCCACAACCACCGCGGCGTACACCATAGAAGACGTAATCGGGCAACTGTGCACGAACGTAGTCCGCCTGTTCGTTCTCCCGGCACTCCTGCAGCCCCAGAAGATCGGGATTATGTGCCATGATCCTTTCAATAACCATCTCTTTGCGGTAGGGCCAGCTATTCTCCCTATCATCAGCAGTGCCGTAGCGAATATTGAAGCTCAATATCTTGATCATACTGACCAGTCAGACTCATACGCCTGGATAATATTGTCCAATATCTTGTCGAACACTTCATCCACAACCTGGCGGGTAGGGGCAGCGTCATACCAGGCGATGATCTCCTCTGCTCCACGGTCAAATGGGATGGATGCAATAAAATCCGGCACAGCCCGTTTGATCTTGCTGTTGTCGAAGACCATGCTGTGAGATTTGTCCCCCAGCAGGCTGCTGCCCCAATCAGGGTCGAACCGTGCGATGAAATCGGAAGGGATGTGGACAATGTTCGCCTGTACACCTGCCGCGCGCGCCACGGTCTCGAAAATCTGATTCCAGGTCAGCAGTTCATCGGACGTGATGTGAAAGACCTCGCCAATCGCGTGACTGTTGCCCAGCAGACCGATAAAACCTCTGGCAAAATCACGATGGTGGGTCAGCACCCACAGCGAGGTGCCGTCACCGTGCACGATCACTCGTTTGCCTTTGCGCATACGGTCAACCACTGTATACCCTCCTCTGATGGGCAGCAGGGTGGGGTCGTAGGTGTGAGAGGGGCGTACGATGGTGATCGGAAAACCCTCTTCCCGATAAGCCCGTACCAAACGCTCTTCACAGGCGATTTTGTCTCGCGAGTATTGCCAGAACGGGTTTGAAAGCGGGGTTGATTCGGTCACCGGCAGGTTCACAGGCGGGGTCTGGTAAGCGGAAGCCGAGCTGATGAAGATATACTGTCCAACCCTCCCCCGGAACAACTCGAGATCGTTCTCGATGTGCTCAGGCGTGTAGGCGACCCAATCTACGACGACATCGAAGGTTTGCTTACCAAGAGCAGCTTCTACAGAAGCCCTGTCTCGAATGTCTGCATGCAGGACAATGGCTTCGGTTGGGGGTTTTCTGGAAGTCGTATTACCCCGGTTTAGGATAAGGAGTTCAATCCCACGCTCGACAGCAAACTGTGAGCAGGCTGAGCTGATGATGCCGGTGCCGCCGATAAATAAAACTTTCATATTCCAGCCTTTTTTTATGTGCCCAGTGATTATTTGCTCACGCAAAGATCGCAGAGAATGCCAGATTTTATGCGTCCTTTGATAGAGTCTGATCGGAGATCAAAGTAGATTCCTTCAATTGTGTGCTGATCAATAAACTGATGAGCATTAATACAATCAATACGACCAGGGAGAGTGTCATTGAACCAGTGCCAGGATCTTTAAGGGCGTCCATCGCCAGGATGAAGGCGATGCCCGAAATTTGACCCATCATCAATAAAAGACCGTTGGAGGTGCCTTCCGGTGCGGGGAAGCCGATCTCGGCGCCGTATTGGAAACCTATCGGACC
>JAUXFR010000259.1 GCA_030622805.1 Anaerolineae bacterium
CGATTAAAGAACACTAAGTTTGACAGCTTCGTGGATGGCAACGGGTACGTAGAATCCTGATCCTTCGCTCTTACTTAAAGGAAGTATTTTTCTGGGTTTGAATTGAGAATTTATTGGGGGGTGTACACGGAAATGGGATATTGTATAGCACGGGGCATGACATCATGTCCCGTTTACCTTTTCATTGACGAATAATTTATAATAGGAACGAAACAAATTAATAACCATAGACGATTTCAGCAGGCTGGGAAAAATTCCATGGACCGCTGAAACCATAATACCTGGATATCGATTTAAAGGAGAGTATATGTCAACTAATCGCAAAATAATTGCCCCTCGTGGGACGACATTAACCTGTAAGTCGTGGCAGACCGAAGCCGTGTATCGCATGATTCAGAATAACCTGGACGAGCAGGTGGCTGAACGACCGGAAGAGCTGGTCGTGTATGGGGGACGGGGGCAGGCGGCTCGTAATTGGGATGCTTTTGACGCGATCCTGGAATGTTTGCGCGATCTTGAAGATGATGAAACACTGCTTGTGCAATCTGGAAAACCAGTTGCAGTTTTCAGGTCGCACAGCAATGCTCCCAGGGTTTTGATCGCGAACTCAAATCTGGTGCCGCACTGGGCCACGCAGGAGGTTTTCGACGAGCTGGCAGCAAAAGGCTTGATCATGTACGGGCAGATGACGGCGGGTTCCTGGATCTATATCGGCACGCAAGGTATCCTTCAAGGGACCTACGAAACCCTGGGTTCCCTGGCGAGGCAGCGGGGCTGGTCTTCATTGGCTGGGAAATTTGTGCTCACGGCAGGTCTGGGCGGCATGGGAGCAGCCCAGCCGTTGGCGATCACCATGAATGGTGGCGTGGGGCTGATCGTGGAGGTCGATCCGGAGCGTGCCAGGAAGCGTCTTGAAATCGGTTTTGTTGACATCGTCGTTGATACATTGGAAGAGGCGATGACCCTGGTTGAAGATGCAGTCGAGAATCAGGTGCCCAAATCGATCGGTCTGATCGGCAATGCGGCCGATGTCTATCCTGAGCTGGTTGTTCGAGGTGTAACACCCGATGTGGTGACGGACCAGACCCCCGCTCATGAAATAATGATGTATGTGCCGGCAGGGCTGAGCATCACAGCAGCAGAAGAACTGCGCCGAACCGATCCACAGGCGTACGAGCGGCTTGCGATGGAGTCGATGGCAAGGCACGTGGAAGCTATGCTTGCCTTTCAGCGGGCGGGTGCAGAGGTTTTCGATTATGGTAATAACCTGCGCCAGCGTGCATTTGATTACGGTGTAAAGGATGCGTTCAATTACCCGGGATTCGTTCCGGCTTACATCCGCCCGCTGTTCTGCGAAGGGAAAGGACCTTTCCGCTGGGTAGCTCTCTCAGGGGATGAAGAGGATATCTACCAGACCGACCAGGCGGTGATGGAGCTTTTCCCAGAGGACGAGCATCTGCAGCGCTGGTTGAAACTGGCGCGTGAAAAAGTGCCGTTCCAGGGATTGCCAGCGCGCATCTGCTGGCTCGGTTACGGCGAAAGGGTTCGGGCGGGATTGATGTTCAACAATATGGTCGCAGAAGGCTTGCTGAAAGCGCCCATCGTGATTGGACGCGACCATCTGGACGCTGGTTCTGTGGCTTCTCCTAACCGCGAGACGGAGGGCATGCTGGATGGCAGCGATGCGATCAGCGATTGGGCGATCCTGAACGCCCTGATCAACGCGGTGGGTGGCGCAACCTGGGTGTCTTTCCATCACGGCGGGGGCGTAGGTATCGGGTACAGCCAGCATGCCGGTCAGGTTATCGTCGCGGACGGGACATTAGCAGCCGCTCGCCGGCTGGAGCGTGTGCTGACAACGGATCCTGGTCTGGGGATCGTGCGGCATGCGGATGCGGGTTACGAGCAGGCAATTGAGGCAGCCAAACGGCATGGCATCAAAATCCCGATGATGAAATGATATTGAGGATCCTGAAATCACCCGCGATCGGGCTGGTTATCGTCCTGGGGGCGATTGCCGTATTTACAGCATTTGGTCCGGCGGAGAAATCTCTCGGTACGAACGTGCGGATCGTATACCTGCACGGAGTGTGGGTGTGGACGGCATTAGCTGCTTTCACCCTGGCAGCGCTGGTTGGTGTGATTGCTTTTCTGAAAAAACGCCGGTCGCTGCACCTGCTGTCGCGCGCGCTCGGCAGGACAGGTCTGGTGTTCTGGATCACATATTTACCGATCTCAATGTGGGCGATGCAGACCAATTGGAATGGGCTTTTTCTATCCGAACCGCGCTGGAAGATGGCGGCAGTTTTTGCGCTGAGTGGCATACTGCTGCAGATTGGTGTGACCCTGATGGGAAATCCTGCCTGGGCATCTGCCGGTAATGTGGTTTTCTGGTTAGCCCTGGTTTTCGTTCTGCAGGGAACCGAGAACGTCATGCACCCCGGGTCTGCGATATTCGGCTCGGGTGCATTCAGGATACAGATCTATTTCTCCGGCTTATTGCTGCTGGCTTTTCTGGCAGGATGGCAGGTAACACGCGGTTGGTGCCGTCTAACCCAGCACTAATCAGTATTATCCGTTCAATGTTGTATAATCGCGTCGAAATGAGAAAATCTGGAAAATATTATAACCACCGCAAAACAATCGTTTATGCAGTTGGAATATGTTCGATCGCTTTGCTGGTGATTGGATGGCTGCTTCCGGTCCGGGTGCAGGCTGATCAACCGGCACCGCAAAACCAGGTGCCAGTCTACACGCCCACGCCACAACCCGATGGCAGGATAATTTATATCGTTCAGCCGAACGATACACTGCTGCGGATTTCCCTGATCAGCGGTGTCTCGTTGGATGAACTGCGCGGGATGAACAACTTGGTTAACGATATCATCATCACGGGTCAGGAACTGCTGCTGGGATTGGGGGGTCCGGCAGAAGTAAAA
>JAUXFR010000228.1 GCA_030622805.1 Anaerolineae bacterium
GATTAACTTAGGGGATATTATAAACAGTGTATGCGAAATATTCAGCATCAGAGCTGAGAATGCCGGGGTTACAATTTCCAAGCATCTGGACAACAACGTGCCCACAGTCGAGGGTAATGAAGATCAATTGTATCGTGTGCTGAATAACCTGTTGGATAACGCGATCAGGTACTCACCGCGGGGTGGGATTATTGAGATCAATTTAATAACCTTGTACAACGGTGACCGTATCCGCCTAGAAGTTATAGACTCTGGGCCAGGAATCGCGCCGAATCATCTGCAACATCTCTTTGAAAGATTTTACCGCGCAGAAGCCACCCGACCACGCTTTGGGGCTGTAAAAAGCAGCAGCGGCAGCGGATTAGGCCTGGCCATTGCTAAATCCATTGTAGATATCCACGGCGGGAAAATTGGCGTACACAGTGAGCTCGGGAAAGGCTCGATATTTTGGGTAGAACTGCCCACAAAGTGGTAATTTAAGAGCTATGATGCAACTTCAGCGGACCGGATGACCTGGCAGCGCTGGCAGCTCAGCTCGCCGCACAGCAAAGCAAGGGGGTCTTTCAATATCAATTCATAAACGGACTGTATAAGTTCTCGCAGAGGGATCGCCTGTATCCAGGTTTCGCCAACAAGTTCGCTTTTCAGGATAGAACTCAAATGAGACGTCAGGGCGTTGAAGCCCTGAGAACAACCTGGAAAATGAGGACACTCCACAACCCCATCTGGTGTAAGAGCCCATCGTGTGAACTGTTTGCGTCCAGCAATCTGTTCGGCGTAGTGTATGCTGGTGTTTACGCGCTGATCTACACCCATCAGCAACACCCACCCGTCTGCCTGCATCAGTTTTTGGATTGGATCCAATGGTAATTCAATGGTTTGGTTTTTTAATAGCGTATCTGCATTATGACCGCTAAACGATAAAATAGGATGCAGCGTACGCCTCACATTCTGATGCCGCCGGAAAGTCTCTGGTACAACCCCAACCGAGCGATGCACGGATAAATCGGGGTGGAAGAACTCGGCTCTCCAGTTTTGCGCCGTCCCGCTGCCGTACTCCAATGCATTCCCCGAGGGACCAACCTCCGGAATCAGCATGGTCTGGTAAGTAAAGGTGGGCATGATGACCGTGTTGAAGGAAGATAACAGCGCCTGAATTAGTGTATGCGCGCCGTCCTCGACCTCACTAAAAGCAGAGAGAGAGCTGTGCACGATAACCGGTTGTGAGCGATCAATGCCAAGTTCACGATAAACGAGCTTAAAATCTTGGTATTTAATCATACCCCTTTCCACTCAGGATCACGCTTCTCAATAAAAGCCTGCATACCCTCCTGCTGGTCATCCGTAGAGAAGAGGAAATAAAAAGAGCGCCGTTCATCCGCCAAACCATCAGCGAGGAATGTTTCAAAAGCCTGGTTGATGGCATCCTTTCCAAAACGGATTGCCAGAGGAGCACGGTTGGCAATCTCAGCAGCAAGACTGAGCGCCTCTTCCAGGTAGCAGTCTACGGGCACCACACGGTTGACTAACCCAAACTGCTGGGCTTCCAGCGCGCTCAGCGTGCGGTTGTTTAACACCATTTCCATTGCCACCGCTTTACCCACGGTTCGAGCTAATCGCTGCGTGCCTCCAGCGCCCGGAATCACACCAAGATTGATCTCCGGCTGCCCGAAGCGGGCGGTGTCAGAAGCAACGATCATGTCACAGGACATTGCCAGCTCGTTCCCACCACCCAGACACCAGCCGGAAACAGCTGCGATGACTGGCTTCTTGATTGAACGGATACCGTCTATTTGGGAGATAAAGTCTCGCAAGAGCATTTCCACAGCAGATGCATCCACCATCTCTTTGATATCTGCACCGGCAGCAAAAGCCCGCTCACTGCCAGTGACCACGATTGCACCGACACTCGTATCAGCATCAAGAATCTGCAGTGCAGCCACAAGCTCTCCCAACAAAGTGCTGTTGAGTGCGTTGAGCGCTTTCGGACGGTTGAGCCGTACCAGGCCAACCTTGTCATGTATCTCTACCAGGATTGTTTCGTAAACGGACATTGGTCTCTCCTACTGGAATCATAATTTGGATTGTTTGATATAAAATTACAGAACCCGAGTTTTCTTAGAGCAACTCGATTATGGTGCATTAATACAACCATTCAGATAATTCTTATGTTAGGTTAGTGAAATCCTTGGGGTCTTGATCTATATGTAACACCTGCCCAGTTATATGCGCTGCAGCATTATTCGATAGGAACAGCACTAAGCCTACCATATTCGCCATTCTACCAAAGTGCTCCAGGTTTATATTCTTCAGATATCTTCGTTTCAACGATTCATGTTCGTTGCATAGGGAGGTCGACTCTTTCATTAAATCACTCGAACAAACAGCGTGGACCCGAATGTTCTCGGCAGTAAATTCCTCGGCAGCAGCCCGCGTCAACCCGATCAGCCCTGTTCTACTGGCGACATAAGCAGCATGATCACGAAAGCCACCATCGCATACCACATTGATAATCACCCCACCACCCTGCCTCCGCATCACCCTGCTTGCAGACTGGGTAGTGAAGAGGGGGCCGCTCAAATTGACGTCGTTCGTCCGCTGCCAGTCCCACTCTCCCATATCGATGATAGATGCCTTGGGGATTACTCTGGCGCTGTTGACCAGCACATCAATCCGACCCCAATCCTGTAGGACCTGATCAACCATTGCCTGAACGGGCATTCGTTTTGCGACATCGTATACGTAGCCCTGGGTTTTACCGCCAGCAGCCGTGATGTCCGAAACGGTCTGATCCAGGTTGATGGGCGTTAGATCATTGGCAGCCACAGCAGCGCCCAATTCAGCAAAAGCCTGTGCTATCGCACGCCCACTACCCCGTCCAGCGCCAGTTACCAGCACAACTTTCCCTGAAAATTCGCTATGCACCTGTGCTCTCATTGCGCTGCGGTCTCATCACAAACTGGGATCTGCCCCTGATTCTGCCTGGCGTTGAGGGGTATCCCCAGGTACGGAGAAGGATCAAGTGTGTTTTCGATCTCCAATTCATTAAGATATCCTCCATTCCCATCATCCATCACGATTGAGAAGTGCAGGTGCACACCCGTAGGATTGCCTGGATCGCCAGAGTAATTACCCTGGAAGCCCAGCAGCGTGCCTGCCTCCACGTATTTATCAAGCGTACCTGGTGGAAACGCATCATCAATGAACGAATTCCCCTGCTCATCTACCATGTGAGTGTAGTAAGTCCAGATTTGTCTGCCAGGCTGGAGCGGATCGTTCGGGATGCGGATGATAAGCGATGATTTCCAATCAGGCGATCTTGTAAGGTAACCAGAAAAGGCAGCTACCACGGGCGTCAGATTCACATCGCTCCCGCCGAATATGTCGATCCCTTGATGTCGGTGACCGATTCGGAATGAATCGTCCCAAAGGAAACCAATAAATCCGCTGGTGGGCA
>JAUXFR010000257.1 GCA_030622805.1 Anaerolineae bacterium
TTGCCATCCTTGATCTGGTAGGTGGTCGATTGCACCAGCACGCCCAGGTATTCGCCTTCCTGCTCCATCACCCCTTCGGGATCCTGGCAGAACATCCGCGTGAGTCCCACTGGCTCAGTGATGGTAACGTTTCCGTTGCTGGTCTCGTACGATGTGAAGTAATTGTTGCAGCCTGATTTACCTGCGACCTGACCATCTTTAAATTCAGCCGTGATCATCGTCCCCTCCAACACCTGCTTCCCACTATAGGTCATCAGCAGCCAAAGATGATCTTCCAGCTTTACTTCTTCATCGGGCTCTTCAGCTTTCTCATATGTCACACTGACGCTGTCTTCAGCCATGACACCCTCACCTTCTACAGGCGATGGCGAGAAAGCCCTGATTGTTCCAGGTGTGCCCGGTTCCACTTCTATATTGAGTTCAACCTGCCAGGGTCCTTCCCCACCAATACCAGCGTCCGGGCTCTGGATGATTGTTGGCAGTTCCGCCAACACATTCCCCTGCCCATCGAGCGCCTGCACGACCACGTTTCCTTCGAACAGCCCTGCGCCCATACCGCGCACGATAACCAGGCTGCCGGTATCCACGGTTGCCCCATCAGCGGGTTCCTCGATCTCGATATACGCTTCAACCTTAGGCGTTTCACCCATTTGGACCTGCACGCTGTCCTTTGCGACAATATCATCACCCTCAGGCGAGGTCGAAAAAGCGCGGATCCTTCCGGTTGTGCCCGGATCGGTCGCAACGCTCAATTCAACCCGCCAGGAACCTGTGCCCCCGGTCCCGGCATCAGGCGAGTCGATCGTCGCCGCTTGTTCCGCCAGCACATTATCCTGCTGGTCCAGCACCTGCACCACCAGGCTGCCCTCATACAGGCCTCCGCCTGCGCCCTCAACCGTGATTGGACCAGATATATCCACAACCGAACCATCAGCCGGGGAGCCGATCTTAATAAAGGATTCTACAGCAGCTTCCTCACCGTAGGCAACCTGCACACTGTCCTCAGCGATCATGCTGCCATCAGCCGGCGAGGTCGAAAAAGCCCTGATCGATCCCGAGTTGCCTGGTTCGATCTCCACGTTCAGTTCAATCTGCCACGAGCCTTCGCCACCCGTACCTGCTTCCGGCGAGTCGATGGTCGTCGCTCCTTCTGCCAGCACGTTTCCACCATCATCCAATGCCTGCACCACCACGTTACCCTCAAACAATCCGCTTCCAGTTCCGCTGACTGTAATCAGCTTGGTGATATCGAGCACCGATCCGTCAGGTGGGATCAGGATGGTGATGTTCCCTTCTCCTGGTACGGCTGTCTCGACTTCCTGTCCGCCGCCTGAAAAAACGCCGGAAAACCATAGAATTAACAGTACGATCACAACCACAGCCATCACAATCACCGCGGTGATCAGTCCGCGGTTTGCGCCCTCCTGGGCTTCCTGTTCTTCAGTGCCACTACCTGTTGGAATTTCTTCTGACATTTCTACCTCCTGTAAAATCGTTGATTTATATTTGAACCTGGCGATATCTATTCGTAAAACCAGAATCTACCAGAGTATAGACGTTTATTCCATTAATATTGTTTCAGATTAATAATAAACTTCGGTTAAGAAAACATGAAGCTTAGGGTTCCATGATAGGTTCGTCATTCTGAACACAGTGAAGAATCTCCCTCAAGCTGGAGGAGAACGCTTCACCAGACCAGACTCCGTTCAGCCGCCCCCGGTAAATATGGTCTGCAGAGCCTCATCTATGTCAAGCGCTGACAGAAATCCCCCAACATTGATCAGCACGCGACCATCGTTGATGGCAAAAGCCCAGGTATCCCTCGAGCCGAGATCACGGGTTCCGCCATCGAAAACCCTCTTTAGATTCCCATTGTCAGGCTCAACCAGCAGCAGAGAAGCATATATCTGGTACTCCCCGCGTTCCACAAGCAGCAGGAAGACCCGCTCATCGCGTACAAATAACTCCGCATCACCGCGCACCACGTTAGTATATGACCTCTCCCAGCGCAGGGATCCGTCCTTGTTGAGTGCGATCAAACGCCGGTCACGTATATCCCTATGCACCAGCAGCAAACCCCCATCCGGCAGCACGAGAAAGTCACCTAATCCCCGATAGGCTTCCGGCAGCGGGTAAATCATTTCCGCGAAACCAGCCTCTGCATCCAACCGATAAACGCCATCAGCGTTATAAATGAATATCTGGCCCCCCGCCAGCGCCAGCTGCCCCGCTGCCCCCTCAGCCAGCAAACGTGGCTCTCCATTCTCAATAGTCCATATTCCCGGATAAGGCTCATTCGTTGTGAAGATCAAACGCTCCCCATCCAGCGCCCAATCTTCCACCAGCGGCGTCGAATCCAGTTCCCATAATAGCTCCCCCATCTCTGAAACGCCGTACAAACCCCCATCCATAGAAAGTGACACACACACCCCTGCAAATGATAATAATTTTGAATCGCCTCGATGGGAGAAATTGATCTGCCAGACGGGTTGCAGCGGTTCGTTCGAGTTTGCTCTACTGCCTTCTCCAATCAGATCAGGAACCCGATACGCCGCTAGCATCCCGACACAATCGACAAGATAAATCGTCTCTCCGGAAACATCTACCGCTCCGCTGGCAATGCCGCCCGAAATGGGTCTGCTCCAGCGCGCCTCACCATTCGCGAGATCGATCCCAACCAGCTTACCGGCTTCAAGTACGGCAAAGGTTCCGTCGTCCAGTATACCTATAGGGTGCCTGGAATCCTCCTTCATTTCACGCAGCCAAACCACACCAGGAGACCCCTTCAAACGTTCCTGCCAGATGAACTGCGACGGTGGTATCCATCCAGTCAGGGTGGGATCCACCGACCAGTAGCCTGGACCCGGCTGTTTTGGCATGTGTGTGCGAATCTCGAAGTGCAGATGCTGCCGGTCCCCGATCCTGCCTACCCGATCGCCACGCTCTACACAGTCTCCTGCACGCAGGGCAA
>JAUXFR010000200.1 GCA_030622805.1 Anaerolineae bacterium
ACCGCTTCGGCTACCCCCAGTCACGCGGCTGTGTCAACCTATCCACCGCCGACGCCCACTGGCTCTTCCAGTGGGCGCGCGAGGGCGACTGGATCTACGTAAACGATCCCAGCGGGCAGACGCCCACTGACCCGGCGATTTACGGCGCTGGTGGAGCCTGACCGACCCAATTCAGCTACACTTACTTTGCAACTCCATATAAGACCAGCGATGTTAAGAAGAGGCTATGTCATCACCTTGGTCGCTTCAGCCAGGTCCATGCGGTTTACATGCTTTATGGCTGGGATCTGGGAAAGAAGGGCTGTTCCAAAGATCAGCAGAGTCACAATAACGTAGCTCTCAGGTGCAATATAGAAAGGCAGGTAAAAATCTGCCGAAGCGCTGAAGAGTTGGAAGAGGTAATAGGTCGCAGCCACCCCCAGTGCAAGACCCGGGATGAGAGCCAGCGAGCCGATCAGCAGGTTTTCGATGGTGATCATGTACCACAAATGGGACCGACTCTGTCCGAGGGCGCGCATGGTGGCGATCTCACGCTGTCGTTCCAGCACATTTACGGTCATAGTATTGAAAATAACCGCACCTGCAATCACCAGTGCGAAGATCAAAAACATGCCCATCATCACGTAATACAGCCCCATTAGCTCCTGCCAGCCAGTGGCGATTTCTTGTTTAAGATCCACATTGGCGACCCCCGGCAGAGCGTAGAGCTTCTTTTTCACTTCTGAACGCTGCCCCTCATCTACCAAAAGCCACAAACCATTGAACAGCTCCTGACCACCCGGGATTTGACTCTGGACCCAGGACAGGCTTACGTACACTCCGGCGTTCATCACCTCATAATTATCGGCGTTTATGGTAACCTGCTGAGTTCCCAGTGGCGTCTGCAAGGTGACGGTATCTCCCGTTTGCACGCTCAGCTTCTCACCCATCTGAGCTCCGAGCAGCGCCATGCCAGGACGTAACACATCCTCAGGTGTCTGCCGTGCAGGCAATTTAAAGCCATGCAATTCTGTATCCGGAGAAAGTGCCACCATGAATGCGTTTTTCTCCTCCATACCAGCCTGGACAGTGACCGGCATCGCCAGTATCGCTTCAGCAGCTTCCACCCCCTGCCAATCCCGCACCTGATCCAGCAAATCATAAGTTTGAGGCTGCGAGAACATGACCTGCAAATCCCAGCGGTCCGTCTGCTGAAATTGCACTTCCAGCATGTGGTTCATCCCGTCGAAAAGAGACCAGCAAGCCAGCAGGATGACAAAAGCGAACACAAAACCCAGCGCCGTTGTTACGGTTCGCCGGCGGTTGCGGAACAGGTTGCGCAATGCAATCTTGCTGCCGGTGCTTAAAGGAATAATCCGCCGGAGCACCTTCTCCAGCCAGGGGATCGAGCCTTTGACCAGAGCCACTGATGGATCAAAGCGCATGGCTTGCGCCGGAGGAATGCGCGCCGAAGCCCGGGCCGGGAAAAAGGCTGCCAGCAGCGCCACGAGCAGGGTAATGGCGATAGCTTCCGCGGCCGCTCCCAGATGAAATTGCGTGATCACAAAAGGCAGTCCAAACTCGGCCGCGTAGGCTTGTGCGAAAGCACGTCCCAATGGATAACTCAATGCGAATCCCAGCAGAGAACCCACCAGCGCGATGATCGCTGCGTAGATAAGGTAATAACGCATCACCGCCCAACGGCTGTAGCCCAACGCTTTAATCATACCAATCTCAGGTCGTTGCGCCTGCACCATCCTGTTGAGAGATACATAAATAGACATGGCAGCGATCACAAGGAACATGGTGGGTATCATGCCCATCATCTCCCGCCCCCCTTCCAGGTCCAGCATCAGCAGGCTGTAAGAGGGGTTATCCGCGCGTTTAACCACCGAGCGTACAGATGCGTCATCTGCTAATTCTTTTACATGCTCGACAGCCTGATTGACTGCCTGAGGAGAGGTGTCCTGCAAAATGATGTTCAGCTCATTGATGGATCCCTGCGCATCAAAAAGACGCTCAACGGTCTCTTGAGGCATAAACAGGACCGTAAAGCCGCCCGGTGAAGGAAGTATGTTCTCCTGTGAAGCGACTGCCATCAAGTATTCAGGGTTGACGCCCACCCCCACAACCTCTACATCCACCTGTTCGCCGTTGATAATGGGGTGTAACACCGTACCGGGTCCATAGCCATAATACTCCGCCAGGTGATGGTCAAGAACAGCTGCCATATCATCCCCGGGTTGCAGGTAGCGCCCTTCCTGGATGTAGAGCTGGTTCACCGCAGGCTGCTCGTCGGTCGGCATTCCTACCAATCGTGCGTGCGCCTGATTATCCTCGTTGAGGTACAATCCGGTGTCCATCACCAGCCGCCCCGTGACCGCATCCACATTAGTCAGAGCTGCCACTTCCTGCGTCAGTTCCTGTGGAATTGGATCATCAAATCTGAGAACAAAATCCTGAAAACGCAGCTCATCAAGGGTGCGGTCGAGGGAATTTTCCACATCGTCGATCATGCCTATCATGGCGCTGTAGCTGGTCACGCCCAGCAGGATGATCAGCACCAGTGCGATAAACTGCCATTTCTGTTTACGGATGTCCCGCCAGAGTTTAAGGTTGATCTTCTTCATGGCATCACCACTCGATATCTTCGGCTTCGAGCTGCTGCTGATTGACATCGATGCAGGCGATCTTGCCATCATGCAGGTGCACAACGCGGTCCCCCATCTTGCCGATAGCAGTGTTGTGCGTTACAAGGATCACAGTACGACCTTCCTGGCGGTTGAGATCCTGCATCACTCGCAGCACTTTCTGTCCCATCCGGAAGTCCAGGTTGCCCGTCGGCTCATCAGCCAGCAAAATGATAGGATCCTTGGCCAGTGCTCGCGCGATAGCCACCCGCTGCTGTTCACCGCCCGAAAGTTGGCTGGGGAAATGATCCGCTCGCTCACCCATGTTCACTTTCTCCAGCAGATCAAACGCTTGCTGATGAACTTTATTTCCATTGCTCTCCACCAGCTCCAGAGCGAATTCAATATTCTCGCAGGCTGTCAGGGTGGGCAGCAGGTTGAAGAATTGGAAGATAAAGCCGATCGTGTCACGGCGGTAGATTGTCAGATTTTTCTCGTCGTAAGCGGCGATGTCCACGTTGTTTACGATCAATTCCCCACTGGTGGGTGAGTCCAGCCCTCCGATCAGGTTCAGTGTGGTGGTTTTGCCCGATCCTGATGGGCCGACAATAACCACAAACTCACCCTGCTGCACCTTCAAGCCCATACCCTGCAGGGCGTGAACCTGCACTTCACCCATTGAATAGGTCTTCGTAACATCTCGCAACCAGACCTGGGTTTCAGCATTCATTACGGCAACTCCTTACTGAATATAATTTATCAAGATAGTGGGGGTAAATTCATTGATTGCTAAAATTACAATTACGCACATTGAAAACGCGTGCATTACGAACAACATTACCGATTTGAACAGACATCACCTTAATTCGTTATAAGTTTAGCATAAAATTAAATAATGCAGCGCATACATTGCTATTTATGTTCCAATCCCTGTCGTCATCTTGATCGTAAGGTCGCCCAGATCACGAGTTTAGGTCGGCTTCAAGTCCAGAACCGGCGTACCGTTAATGGCATCCAGACCCATAACGCGCAGCATATTGCCATTCACCGCTACCAGTTTCACGATCGTTGCACCAATTGGGTTAGGACGCCGCGGGCTGCGCAAGGAGAATACTCCACGCATAGGACGGTGCCTGTCTCCTTGCGGATATTGGAGCAGTTCAAACCCCTCAGAACGGTGAAAGTGGAACAGCACCAATACCTGTTGCCCCGCCACCAATCCATCCAATCCTTGTGCGAGGTCGGAGTCCAGCGTG
>JAUXFR010000131.1 GCA_030622805.1 Anaerolineae bacterium
AAGGGGCACAAAATCGGCGCGTGGGATCACAGGATCCCCTTCACGAGCATCCGCCTGAATAACTTCTTCTTTGCTGGTCGCACCGATGTCAATATACATGTCTTTCTTGTTGACCACCTTGGTGCGTTCTTCCGGAGGGAGCATATGGGGTGGTTTCGCCCCTATAACACCGACAATATCACCTGTTCGAGTTTTCACAATCACACGCTGACCCAGCAGAACCTGGTCAAACCAGCCACCAAGCGGCATAAACTTAAGAAAACCATCTTTTGTGATGTGGGTCACCATGAATCCTATCTCGTCCATGTGCCCTGCCAGCATCACGCGTGGGTTCTCCTCAGAACCAGGCACCCTGCAAATCACGCTGCCCAATTTATCCTGTGAAACCTCTCCGAGCGGCTCGAGATATTGACGAATCAATGCCCGGATAGGAGCTTCATATCCGGGCACACCATGCGCTTCTGTTAGCTCTTTTAACAACTGCGATGTAAAATCCATTTATTAACCTATATTTGGAAATATCTGTCAAATGATACCTGAAAGCGTCCATATTGTCTAGTTGCTATCAGGTCTGTGGCTTTCAGCCCCTTCTCCCAGCTCTCTGGAACGTTCAAATGCTGCCCAAATGGCTCGAGAAATCGCCGTTCGGAAACCTGCTTTTTCGAGATAATACAGTGCTTCAGCGGATGTGCCGCCCGGTGATGTGACCTGATTCCTCAGACGCGCCAGATGAACCGGATCGTCGCGCTTCTCAAAATAATCCACCGATCCACGTACTGTTTGGGCAACAAGCTGTTGTGCAATCCGCCGCGGAAATCCCAGATGTACGCCTGCATCTACCATCGCTTCCATAAACAGAAATACGTATGCTGGACCGGTGCCCGAAAGCGCTGTCGCCATGTCAAGGTAGCTCTCTTCTTTGACGTAGATCGATTCTCCCAACGCCCCCAGGATCTGAGAGGCAATTTCTCTCTGTCCATCAGTCACGGAGGTCGATGCTGTCCAGACTGTGATCCCCTCACCAATCTGCGCTGGTGTATTAGGCATCGAACGTATTATTATGCTGTGATCCAGCCCCTGGCTGATTTTCTTGATCGGCGCGCCAGCAACAATTGATAGCACCAGCGCGCCAGGCAAAATTGATCCCCGCAGCTCTTCAAGAACCCTGTCGAGCATCTGAGGCTTCACAGAAAGTACAACCACATCCGCCCGGCGAGCAGCGGCAGCGTTATCAGTGAACGGGTGCAAACCGTACCGCGCTTGCAGTTGTTCTACTCGCTCCAGCCGAGGACCCGAAGCGTGCAGTGCATCAGCCTCGATAATGTTATTACGAATCAGACCCGAGATCATGGCTTCTGCCATCACGCCTGGTCCAATAAAAGCGATTTTTATTTCTTCTAAAACTGACATAATAAAATTAGATAAAATACTGTAGAGCGGCTCGCAATCGCGTCTCAACATCTTCGGGCGTATCCCGGGGAATCGATTGCAGCGCTGCCTGAGACTCCACAACGCTGTACCCAAGCGCCGTCAACGCATTTAACACTTCGCTGTCCGCTTCGCTGATGATGCCCACCGGTTCCAATCCCGCTTCGACCGGGATGCGGTCCTGGAGCTGGAGTAAAATCTTCTGCGCCGTTTTCATTCCGATCCCCGACACGCTCGAAAAGACTTCTGCCTGCTCGTGAAAAACAGCTCGCCGAATTGCTTCAGTAGATAAGCTGGAAAGTATCGCAAGAGCCAGACGAGGACCAACCCCATTAACCCCGATCAGCAGTTCAAAAAATTCGCGTTCCTCTCGGGTGGAGAATCCGTATAACGCGAGCGCATCTTCACGTACAACTAAATAGGTGTATAGAAAAATACTTTCACTGATCTGTGCTCGATCGCGAACAGGAGTGGGGATATATACCAGAAATCCAATACCACCGATTTCGAGGATCACACTATCAGGATTGATATCCTGCACTCGCCCCTGGAGACTCGCAATCATAAAATCACACCTCCTCATACAGCGAACGCATATGATGACTGTGCAGGTGGCATATCGCCACCGCCAACGCATCGGCCGCGTCATCAGGCTGCGGTAAATCCTCTAAACAAAGTATCGCACGCACCATTTCCTGTACCTGGTGCTTTTCCGCTGCGCCGTATCCCACAACGGCCTGTTTAATCTCCAGCGGCGTGTATTCAGCAACACTCAGCTTTGCCTGTGCCAACGCTAACAATGCCACTCCCCGCCCCTGACCCACACTGATCGCTGTCCGGACATTACGCTGAAAAAACAGCTTCTCCACTGCGCCAGTGGTCGGTTTGTGGAGCAGCAGCAACTCATTCAAACGCTCAAATAAAATCAACAGCCGCTCGTGCGGCTGGAATTTTGCCTGTGTTAATATCGCGCCGTATGCCACGCATGACAGGCTGCCGTCATCCAACTCCTGCACCAATCCATAACCGGTCGTCGCTGTTCCAGGGTCGATGCCAATTACCAGCATATGGGTTATTCATTCTCCAGCACGGCAATCATCTCTTCAGAGAGGTTCAAATTGGAATACACCTCCTGCACGTCATCCAAATCTTCTAAATCCTCGATAACACGGATCACCTGTAAAGTTTGCTCCTGGTCGAGTTCGATTGGATTGTTGGGGATCATTCGCAATTCGGCCTCTTCCGGTTTTATTCCCGCTTTTTTAAGGTGGTCGCTGATCTCTCCAAACACATCAATCTCTCCGATGATCTCCGCAACGCCATCGTCAAACGTTACATCATCTGCACCGGCCTCGACAGCTAATTCAAATACCTTGTCTTGATCGCAATCGTCACACTGGAAGGAGAAATAAGCCGAGCGCGTGAACTGCCACATCACTGATCCTACATCGGCCAACGCGCCTCCACTGCGGGTCAACACATGACGAACGTCCGAAACAGTGCGGTTGCGGTTCTCAGTTACGCAGAACATGATCAATGCAATTCCATGGGGAGCATAACCTTCGTAGTTGATCTCCTCCATCTCAAGACCGTCTTTAAGCTCCCCTGTTCCACGTTTGATCGCACGATCAATATTATCCTTCGGCATATTGTTCGCTTTAGCCCGGTCGATAGCGTACTGCAAACGCAGATTCATTTCAGGATCTCCACCCCCATCACGGGCAACAATGGTGATTTCTTTCGCCAGCTTGGTGAAAAGCTGACCACGTTTGGCATCAGCAGCGCCTTTTTTTCGTTTGATTGTGGACCAATGCGAATGTCCTGACATATCAACCTCCGTAATCTTTATTCCTGATCCCCAAGGATGAACGCTTCGGTCTTCTCCCGGGCAATCTCATCCTTGAACTGTTGTGGTGGTGTTTTCATAAAATAAGACGATGGACCGATCAGTGGTCCGGCTATATTGCGATCCAATGCCAGTTTAGCGCAGCGGACTGCATCAATCATCACTCCCGCAGAGTTCGGCGAATCCCACACTTCTAATTTGGCTTCAATAGTAAGCGGTACATCACCAAAAGTGGTGCCTTCCATGCGGATGTGACACCACTTGCGGTCCGTCAGCCAGGGCACATAATCGCTGGGACCCACATGGATGTCTGTATCATCAATCGGATAAGGAAGCATGCTGGTGACGGCATTTGTTTTGGAGATCTTCTTCGACTCCAGTCGGTCACGCTCCAGCATATTGAGGAAATCCGCATTCCCTCCGAAGTTCAATTGATAGGTCCTATCAAGATGCACACCGCGATCCACGAACAGGCTGGTCATCACTCGATGCAGAATGGTAGCACCTACCTGGCTCTTGACATCGTCTCCGATAATGGGTAAACCACGTTCCTCAAATCGTTTGGACCAGTACTCCGAGCTGGCGATGAACACAGGAATACCGTTGACGAAAGCACAGCCGGCGTCCAATATCTGCTCCACATACCACTTGGTAGCCATCTCCGAGCCGACAGGCAGGAAGCTGACCACAACGTCTGTTTTGGTATCGTTTAATATGCCGATGATATCATCCGTTGGACCGGGTGCTTTTGTAACAATTTCCGATAGATACTTACCCAACCCATCATGTGTCATTCCACGTGACACAGGTATGTCCTTGAAGGGAACATCTGCAAATTTGTATGTATTGTTCGGGAAGGCGTATATCGCTTCACTGAGGTCCTTACCAACTTTCGTATCCACAACATCAAAAGCAGCCGTAATTTCAATGTCACTGACATGATACCCACCCAGGTTGACGTGCATCAACCCCGGTACCTGTTCATCATCGCTGGCATTTTTATAGAACTCCAAACCCTGCATGAGCGCTGAACAGCAGTTTCCTACTCCGATCAACGCCACACGCACTTTGTTGTCTTCACTCATTCAAATCTCCTTGGTTTATAACCACTAAGCGCACAGGGAATAAGCCTAATGTGTGTTCTTAATGGTCTTTGTAATGGATTTCGCAACGATTTTTCTGCCTAAATTATACTCGAGTATGAAGGATTTATTTTACCCATAGACTGGTGCACTTGTCAAAGGATGTTCGCTGGATTATAATCCCGACGCACAAAAAAAAAATATCGAGGCGTAGCGCAGTCCGGTCAGCGCGCACGGTTCGGGTCCGTGAGGTCGGCGGTTCAAATCCGCCCGCCCCGACTTTTTAGACTACCTGGCTTCATCAACGGATGATCTTTTTATTGTACGCTCTCGCAGGCTCAGGTCCTGTGAGGGGCTGCAAAATACGCAGCTGTGCGGTTCAAATCCGCCCGCCCCGACAAAATGAAACCAGAGGTTAGAGATTAGAAATTAGATAGAAGTTGTTGGCTGTTAGCGATTGGCGTTTAGCAGTATTCAGTTGTCAGTTAATAGTTTTCAGTTATCCTTTTCAAGATGAGGGCGATTGGAAGCGAGGCGGTAAGAGGGAGGAAAGACGC
>JAUXFR010000088.1 GCA_030622805.1 Anaerolineae bacterium
AACAGCATGACCAGTGTGGCACAGGTAGCAGCCGAGAATATCCATAATGTGATAGAAATAGGACAGCTGCAGATCCAGGATCTAGGTGCAAACCCAGTTCTGCACGATCTGGATGATACTTATGAGCTTACCCTGGCATTGGCAGATGACTTAGACAACAAGCCATTTTTTAATCAATTCCTGATATTTAACCAGGACAAAGAACTGGTGATCGCTTATCCAGACGACAATCTTACGGGCGTTCGCATGCCCATTAATGAGTTGTATGGATTAGATGCCGCGCACGACGGGATTCCATACCAGATCGTTACAATAGAACGTAGAGATCAAAATAAGCAGGCAGCGCAGATATCCTTCATCGTACCAATGATCAACGATAAGGATGATGTCCAGGGAGTCCTTATTGGTCGAACTGACCTGAGCACCAACCACCTTTCAAAACCAATCATAACCAGCTTATCCAGCCTGACCGATATCAATGGAGAGGGATTCCTGGTCGATAACAATGGTCAAATCCTGATCCACTCGGACCCCAGCGTTGTGCTTTCAGAGTATCCAGGTCGCACCGGAGATCTTGCGGAATTCTACGAAGGCACAGCAAAGGATGGAACTCGCAGTTTAATTTATTATCACCCTGTCGATGGGTATCCCTGGTCAGTTGTTGTCATGGTCCCAAAAATCCAGGCGGATTTGCTCTCCTTAACGATCGGTATTCCAGTATTGGTGATCACGTTCATACTCGCAATAATAGCGATCATCTTCATCCGAATGGGTTTGAAATCGGTGACACTTTCTCTACGGATGATGGCTGTCGAAGCTGAACGAATTTCTATGGGAGACCTTAATCAACCCGTACCAGTAACGGGAGATGATGAGGTTGGCGTATTGGGGCAATCTTTCGAGAAAATGCGTCGAAATTTAAAGAAGCGCCTGGATGAATTGGACAGGTTGTTCTCAGTTAGTCAGGAAGTCGCTTCTACCCTGGTAATAGATGAAGCGATCAAGCCTGTATTGGATGCAGCCCTGGTAGCGGGAGCCAGCTCCGTAAGGGTTGTTCTCACTCCGGATGCGATACCTGAACTGCTGGATGATCAGCTTTCTCCAATCGTTTACGGAGCTGGATCCGCTGGTAATCGCTATGCATACTTGGACGATCAAATACTGGCCAATCTTCGCCGGCATGATCGATTGATTCTTCCCAGCCTGGACAGACCCCGCCTCTTTGACCTGCCCGACGATGAACCGCATCCAGCTTCATTAATGGCTTTTTCGCTCCGCAAAGACGATACCCACTACGGAGTTTTTTGGGTTGCCTATGATGAGCAACGTACATTTTCCAAGGATGAGGTAAATTATTTCTTTGCCCTATCATCACAGGCAGCCATTGCGGCATCGAATACACGACTGTATTTATCGGCGGAACTGGAGAGACAGCGTCTCTCCGCTATTATTGCTTCAAGTCCCGATCCAGTATTGGTTACCGATCAACGAAACAGGCTGATCCTGGCAAATCCGGCCGCATGGCAGGTGCTCAATATACCTATGAATTATGACGATTCAGCACCAATAGAAAATGTCATTCGCCAACAAGAGCTCGCCGATTTACTCCAGGCTTCAGAAACAGAAAAACAAACGCGCGATATCGAACTGCCAGATGGAAAGATTTATCTGGCTATAGCCACTACTGTAATAGCCGATGAACAACCCGTAGGGCGTGTTTGCACCCTAAGAGACGTGACACGGTTAAAGGAGTTGAACGCTCTAAAATCCGAATTTGTATCGACGGTCAGCCATGAGCTTCGTTCCCCGCTTACCCTGATCCATGGATATGCAACCATGGTTGAAATGGTAGGAAAACTGAACGAACAACAAACCAATTACCTGGAAAAAATTATCGAGAACGTTGAATCAATGTCTCATCTCGTCAACAATTTACTGGATTTAAGACGTATCGAATCTGGTGTTATTCTACACCTAGAAATGGTACCGGTACGGGAAATCGTTCAACAGGTTGTTGATGCACTAAGTGTACATGCTGCACAAAAGAGAATCCAGATCAGGGTTGATATACCAACCGAAATCGTTCCCATGATCGAGGCTGACTATGCATTACTACAAAAAGCACTCAACAATCTGGTTGACAACGCGATTAAATTTTCACCTCTAGATGGACAGGTAGCCATCCAGGTATACATGAAACAGGATAGAATCTATTTTAAGATCAGCGATAATGGCTCCGGTATTTCGCCAGTGGATCAAGCCCAGTTATTTGAGAAGTTTTATCATCGATCAACGATAGAAGGCATTCCCCAGGGGAGTGGTTTAGGTCTGGCAATCGTAAAATCAATTGCGGACAGACACAAGGGAGATGTCTGGGTAGAAAGCCAGCTGGGTGAGGGGAGCACATTTTACCTGGCGATCCCATTACGCCAGGCGATCTTATCCACATCTTCTATGTAAGATAATGTAAGATATTAGTTAATGTTTAGTAATCCGTCTTGACCGATAAACATATTACGAGTTATAATCCTGGCATAAACTTAAGAAGATTCAGTGTAAGCGCTTGAGATAGATACTCATGCGCTTGTATTTGTTTGTCTGGTATGCATCATTATTGACCTGATTTTTTGAACTCCCATCTAGAAATCTTGTGAACCAACGGCTGAGATTTTGCAGCAGGGTTCTTACACTGCTGTGATGGGAAAATATTGTCTATCAAAATTATGCTGAGAATTATGCTCCCCGAAAGGGGTCAACGGAAATAGTTGCGTCTTTATCATCCCCAGGAGGCAAATCGGTGGAAACCAAAGAATTAACCTCACTTCGAATCAGTCTTGCGTCTCCAGAAACTATCCTAAGTTGGTCTTATGGCGAGGTACAGAAACCTGAGACAATCAATTATCGTCGTCTTCGCCCAGAGAAAGATGGACTTTTCTGTGAAGCCATTTTTGGACCAACTCGTGACTGGCAATGCTACTGCGGAAAATATAAAAATATCCGTTATAAAGGAATTGTATGCGATAAATGCGGTGTCGAAGTTACTCGTTCTTCTGTTCGTCGAGAACGCATGGGACATATCGAATTATCCGCACCAGTTGCTCACGTATGGTATACCAGGCGTATTCCATCTTACCTTGGTTTGTTACTGGACATTTCCCGGCGCAATCTGGATCGTGTTCTATATTTTGCACAATATGTCGTAACTTTTGTCGATGAAGACGGTCGTGAGAAAGCATTAAAGCGGCTGGAGGAAAAAATCGCTCAGGAAGAACGGGAGCATAGCGCAAAAACCAATGCAAAAATCGCAGAACTGAAAGCCAACCGTGACAAAGATATCAGGGATCTGGAAGAAGAAATAACGAATGTTGAACTGCAGTATGATGAATTGATAGCCGAGAAGCTCGATCCCATCATCAAAGCAGGACAACGAACTGAAAAAAACATTCAAGACCAAATTGGAAGCTCCCCGAAAGCAGCAATACATTTTCCAGATACGGACATCGTGATCGTTGAAGCAGGAGAACAAATCTCCGCAAATCACTTGTCAAATGTACAAAGTGTCGTTAAGTTGCGCCTGGAAGAGTTGGAAAACGAACTAAAAGATCAAAAGCAAAACGAACTGGCGCAAATTAATCTTCAAATTGAAAGCACCCGAGCCGAATCAGATCTTGCATTAGAAGAGATACAATTTACGCTGGATGAACAACTTGAAGAAATACGAGAAGAACACAAGAATTTA
Source organism: Anaerolineae bacterium (assembly GCA_030622805.1). Taxonomy (GTDB): domain Bacteria; phylum Chloroflexota; class Anaerolineae; order Anaerolineales; family UBA4823; genus JAUXFR01. Next base: position 3,740 of record JAUXFR010000088.1, read on the forward strand.
CGCAAAGAATTGGTCGACCTGAAACCGCTCACATTCATGGCTGAATCCCGCTACCGTGAATTGAGAGCTCGCTGGGGGCAGGTATTCAGAGCTGATATGGGGGCTGAAGCATTCTACGACATACTCCATCGCCTGGACCTCGATAAACTATCAGAGGAGCTGTGGTACGAGGTACGCAACTCTCGCAGCAAACAAAAACGAAAAAAAGCAACCAAGCGGTTACAGGTTGTAGAAGATTTCCGTCGTTCAAATAATCAGCCTGAATGGATGATTTTAAATGTTCTGCCCGTTATTCCACCTGATCTACGTCCAATGGTGCAGCTCGATGGAGGACGTTTCGCGACTTCCGATTTAAACGATCTTTATCGCCGTGTTATCAATCGCAACAACCGCCTGAAGCGCTTACTTGAACTTGGTGCCCCGGATGTAATCGTTCGAAACGAAAAGCGTATGCTCCAAGAAGCGGTCGATTCCTTGATCGATAACTCTCAGCGAGGGAAAGCGTTGTCTCGCCGCGGTCGACGTGAATTAAAATCTCTCAGCGACATGCTGAAAGGGAAAAAAGGTCGCTTCCGTCGCAACTTGCTGGGGAAACGCGTAGACTACTCTGGGCGTTCAGTGATCGTGGTTGGACCAAACCTGAAACTATTCCAATGTGGTCTACCAAAAGCTATGGCACTTGAGCTCTACAGACCTTTCGTCATTTCTCGCCTCGTTGCACATAATTTAGCGGCAAATGTCAAAGGAGCAAAACGATTCATAGAACGTAATCGACCCGAAGTTTGGGAAGTTTTGGAGGAGGTTATTCAAGAACGCCCTGTTCTACTGAACCGTGCACCAACACTTCACCGTCTTGGTATCCAGGCATTTGAGCCGGTATTGGTCGAAGGTAGTGCCATTCAACTTCACCCTCTGGTTACAACAGCATTCAACGCAGACTTCGACGGTGATCAAATGGCCATCCATGTACCTCTTTCAGAAAAGGCGGTTTGGGAAGCCCGGCAATTAATGCTCTCGACAAAGAATATACTGAAGCCAGCCGACGGGGAGCCGATTATTAGCCCAGCGAAAGACATGGTGCTCGGTGTATATTATCTAACAAAAACTCATAAAGAAGAACACGATGGAGATGGTCGGATCTTTGCCACAATGGATGAGGTCGCACTCGCCTACCAACTCGATCAGGTGCATATCCACGCAGACATCAAACTCTTGGGTGATACCTGGTATGATGATCAAGGAAACCGGCTGCTTAAACCTCAAAGCAGGATGATAGATACGACTGTCGGTCGCGTGCTCTTCAACCAGGTTTTGCCACCCGAAATTCAATTTGTAAACATGATGCTGGACAAAGGTGGAATCAAAGATTTGGTTGCAGAATTATATGAAATCGTAGGTGAAGACAACACTCCTGAAATCGCAGACGCGATTAAAGATATTGGCTTTGCTTATGCCACACGCTCGGGATACTCACTCGCCATATCTGACATTACAGTACCAATAACAAAGGAAGAAATAATAAACGATGCCCTCCAGAAAGCAGAATTAGTTTCACAGGATTTCAGCCGCGGTTTACTAACAGAACAGGAACGAGACGAACGCCAGATAGAAATCTGGCAGCAAACGACTAACCTGCTCGCAAATGAAGTCAGGGAAGCGATGGATCCCGACGGCAACCTGGCAGCACAGGCAATCTCTGGCGCGACAAAAGGAGGGTTTGGTACGATCTCACAGCTTGCTGGTATGCGAGGTCTGATGGCTGATCCATCCGGGCGGATCATCCCACTTCCGATCCGATCAAACTTCCGTGAAGGTCTAACAGCATTGGAGTACTTTATTTCGACACACGGTGCACGTAAAGGTCTGGCTGATACAGCCCTTCGTACAGCAGATGCTGGTTATCTGACACGCCGATTAGTAGATGTCGCACAGGATATAATCATCAATGATGACGATTGTGGAACACTTGACGGCATCGTAATCTCACGCAAAGATAATGTAGCAGGACAATCAATTAGCACCCGATTATTCGGACGTTTGCTCACTGAGCGTGTTGTGGATCCGGAAACGGGAGAGATTATCGCAGAAAGAAACGAAATTCTAAATCACAAAATTGTTCGACGGATCGTATCATCCAATGTTGAAGAAGTTAAAGTTCGTTCACCGCTGACCTGCGAACTGATTCATGGTGTCTGTGCCAGTTGCTATGGCTTGGACCTTGGAAGAGGAGATTTGGTCGCTATTGGTTCCGCCGTCGGTATTGTCGCTGCTCAATCCATTGGTGAACCAGGCACACAGTTGACACTCCGAACATTTCACACAGGTGGTGTTGCCGCTGGCGCGGACATCACTACCGGTCTGCCGCGCGTTGAAGAGCTATTTGAAGCACGCAAACAGCCAAAAGGTGAAGCAGTTGTGACAGAAATCGGTGGAAAAACTGAAGTTACACTGTCTGACCGCTACAGCGATCTTCGAATCATTCGCGTTTCGGATAGCGAAATGGTCAGTGATCCGTATGATCTACCCGAAGGATGGACGATCGCTGTAGAAGATGCCAGCGAGGTTGAACAAGGAGATGAACTCGCTTACCTAGTCAACGAAGAAGGTGAAAAGGAGAGCACTGTCACATCGCAAAACGCCGGTCGTGTTCGTATAGAAGACGTCACTGAAGACGATGCAATCGGGGTTATTGTCTCCTATGAAATTACTCAGGAAGCCGAGTACCCAATTCCTTCAACCTCACGAATACTGGTCGAAAATGGAGAACATG
>JAUXFR010000247.1 GCA_030622805.1 Anaerolineae bacterium
TAATTGGTAAGCTATTGCCAATCCCAACCCGGTTCCACCTGCTTCACGGCTTCGAGAACGATCAGCGCGGTAGAAACGGTCGAACAAATACGGCAGCGCTTCATCTGGAATACCTGGTCCGCTATCGTGAATCCTGAGTGAGACGTCGCGATCTGCGCTACTCAGGTGCAGTCTTACTTCACCACCAGCAGATGTGTATCTCAAAGCATTCGAGAGCAGATTGCCGATCACCTGCTCCATCCGAACAGAATCAATCCATATTTTAAATTCATCCTCATGTGTGGATTGCAAAGTGGAAATCCTGATCGTGATTTGATCAATCGCCGCCTGTGGAGTAAACCTCTCGACCATCCTGTTTACCAGATCGAGAAAATCGACCTGCGAGTACTCTAATTCCAATTGACCTGAATCAGCCAGAGCCAATGTGCGTAAATCATCCACCATTCGACTCAGCAATGCATTTTGCTCGATCACGGGTTCCAGATTTTGAGGCGTCAGCGGATAAATTCCATCCTGCATCGCCTCGAGGTTAGCGCGCTGTACGGCTAACGGGTTGCGTAACTCGTGGGCGATATCTGCCGTCATACTTCGTCGACTTTCTTCGGCTTCCTGCAAGGAGTCAGCCATAGAGTTAAACGTTTGCGCCAAGATAGCGAGCTCATCGTTGCCGTGGATAGGAACCCTTTCGGATAGATCTCCACCAGCGATTCTCTCTGCCGCTAGAGTCAACTCTCGCACAGGTCGCAGCAGGCGGTATGCAAGAAACATCGCTATCAGGAGCGAAATTCCTCCAGCAATCAGGGCGGCGGTTACAGCAGCGTTGTTCAACCGACTGATCAGGTTCTTTTCTTCACTGCGGTTATACGCACTCCCTCCCTCGGTGAGCAGATAACCAACAGCATTATCATTCACAGTGATAAGAACAGCTTCTTCCCGTTCACTTCTGCTGAGTCTTCCATCAGGATTAGATCCTGTGGAGTCATAAATTATGTTCCCATCTTCATCTGCCAGGCGAAACTGCTGCCCCGTCATTGAGGATTGACCACCCTGACCCTTCCCTTTTTGTCCACCACCTGATTGAAAAATCTGCTCAACATCGATCCAAGAATCATTGCCTGCATAATAATCCTGTAGTGTGTCCACCAATCCATCCGCATCTGCGCTGCCGCCGTGATATATAAAAGCGCGCACCTCATTCTCGGTACTCTGGCGTGCAACCAGGACCACAACAGTTATCGAAATAATAACGACAATCACAAAGGATAGTATCAGTCGGATTCGCATTGCTTCATTTATGGATCCGGAGATCAATGATTGAGATGATTGACCACTTAATTGTAGACAATAACGGTATTCCCTATCGATCTAAACCTGCCCCTTCTCTTTTTTAAAACGATAGCCAACCCCAAACACGGTCTCAATATAGACCGGATTTCTTGGATCGGGTTCAAGTTTGGCACGTAAATTTTTGATATGAGCGTCGATCGTACGTTCGTAACCCTCATAGGCTGTGCCCTGGGTCGCTTCTAGAAGCTGCAGCCTGCTGAACACTCTACCCGGATAACTTGCCATTTCGAAGAGCAGTGTAAATTCTGTTGGTGTGAGGGCGACCTGCTGACCATCCCGGGAAACTGTATGGGCTTGCTCGTCTATTTCCAATCCCGCTATTTGTAAAACTTTTTCCAGCTCTTGTCCTCGCTCCATCCTGCGCATCATAGCTCTGACTCGGGCGACGACCACTCTTGGTGAGAAAGGCTTGGTTATGTAATCATCTGCGCCAATTTCTAATCCAATTAATTGATCGGTTTCTTCAACTCTTGCAGTAAGCATAATAACAGGTGTATTGCTGTTACGACGAATTTCTCTCGCCACATCCAATCCATCCAACCCAGGCAAGTTCAGATCTAAAATCACCAAATCGGGGCGCCGGCTCTCCCACATCAAAAGACCTGTATCGCCCCGATAAGCTGTCAAGACATCAAAACCAGCGTCCTCAAGATATGAACGAAGAACTCTAACGAGTTCGGGTTCATCTTCAATTATTAAAATAGTGCTCATCAAATCTCATCAGGCATATTCCTTTCCATAGGATGTACCGATTATAACTGAAAATAGTAAAAACAATCCAGAGCCTGGGGCTCTGGATTGCACATACTTTTCGTTATTTACAGGCTTCGAATTCTGGCAAATGACTCTCAAGTGAAGCCTGGCTCAAGTTTGTGAAGACCCTCAGCAAAACCTGATTATCCGTCATACTGAATAATCGCTCGTAAAGGGCTACATTCGCAACCTCTGCCGCTGCACCGGCTTCACAAGCCTGAGTGACACTTTCAAACACAGGTATGGATCCCAGCCATTCATTCACAGGGACAGTGATTCCATATTTGAGAAATTGGTTTACCAAAGCTTCAATGTGACGGTTTTCAGATTCAGCGATACTGGTAAAAGGCTCAACCTGACCAAAAGTATCGATCACAGAGAGATAGGTCGCCAGCGCATGATATTCATCATCCAGTGCTAAATGCAGTGCCTGGATTTCAGTCTCATCCAAGGGCTCTTGTCCACCGCCTGCTCCCGGTTGTCCCCATCTACCATTTCCTCCCCGACTTTGTCCATCCATACCCTGGGGCTGATCCATGCTACCACCACGATAACCCAGAACGGATTCGGTTTCGTTATCCGGATAATTACTGTCCTGGATGTGCTCGATATCGTGAGAATCCGCATCACATTCCTTTTCTTCGTCCCGATCCTTCCAACCCTGATTGCCGCCTGCGGCGGGAGAATTCTCATCATGATCATGCTCCATAGAGGATCCACGACCGCGGAATTCTCGAACGTCAACATCTTCGGCTCTGTCTAGCTGCCCCTGTCGAATGAAACCATTTTCATTGTCCATGCTAATTTCTTCATGTGCTGAAGCACCACCGCGACCATGATCGGGTTCACCAGACTTAGCGAGCGTTCGATTTACGCCCCCCCATATCAATACACCTACCAAACCGGCAAATAAAACGGCGATTATCACTTTTTTAACCATGTCTAACTCCTTTAACCTTTTATGTTTCTGAATATTTCCTGGGTAACTAAACTATATACGATGATTGGATTTTTTCCACAGATATAAACTTGCTAAGAATGCGATGCTGCGGATTGTTCTTGTGA